>NZ_JBFUBK010000062.1:0-35511 GCF_056405815.1 Pseudomonas sp. P1_F1_2
GTGGTGGGTGGTGGTCACAGACTGGAGTTCGACTCAAAACCTGTGGGAGCCGAGCTTGCTCGCGATGAGGCCACTCCAGTCACCGCAGAGTTAGTGCCGTTTGATAAACCCGGTCAACGCCGCCAACGCTTCCGGTGAGCGCAACCGTTGGGTAAACAACGCGCCCTCCTCCTCGATCACCTTGCGAATCAACTCCCGGTCCGGCGCTTTCATCAATTGCTTGCTGATGCGCACCGCTTCCGGTGGCAGCGATTCGAACCGCAGCGCCATTTCCCGCGCCTTTGCCAATGTTTCTTCGCCACTGCCCAACGCCTCGGTGGCAATGCCCCACCCCGCCGCCTGCTCACCGCTGAAACCTTCTCCCAGCAACAACAACTGCGCCGCTTTGGCATGCCCGAGCAAACGCGGCAGGATCAGGCTGGAGCCGAACTCCGGGCATAAGCCGAGATTAACGAACGGCATGCGCAACCGCGCGTCCGTGCTGACATAAACCAGATCGCAATGCAGCAACATCGTCGTACCAATCCCCACCGCCGCGCCGGCCACGGCGGCGATCACCGGTTTACGGCATTCGAGCAGGTTGAGCATGAAATGAAACACCGGGCTGTCGAGGTTGCCCGGTGGTTGCTGGATGAAGTCGGCGATGTCGTTGCCGGCGGTGAAGCACTCGGCGCTGCCGGTGATCAGCACGGCGTTGATTTCGGGATCGGTATCAGCCTGCTTCAGCGCTTCGGCCAAGTGGCTATACATGGCGCGGGTCAGGGCGTTTTTCTTTTCGGGGCGATTCAGGCGCAGTGTCAGCACACCGCGTTCGCGTTCAATCTGGATGGTATCGGTCATGGTGGGACTCGCGTCTGATCAATCAGCGCTCAACCACGCGGCAGGAACACATCGGCCAGCAGTTGATTGCGCGGCAATCCCGCGAGGTAAAGGCGCCGGGAAAAGGCGTCGACACTGTCGGGGGCTCCGCAGACTAAGGCCAGGGTTTGTCGGGAGACAAGCCGCAGTTGCGCCAATGCCTGCGGCAACTCGGCCGGGGTCCAGAACTCGACCGTCAGGTTATCGCGACCGTCAGCCATGGCTTGCAGCGGTTTGGCCAGGTAATGCTCGTCGGCGTCATGGGCCAGGTGAATGAGGCGAATGGCGCCGTGATGATCCTGACGCAACGCTTCGCGCAAGACCCCGAACAACGGGCCAAGACCGGTACCGGCGGCCAGCAGCCACAGCGGTCGGGTGTGCCAGTCCGGGTCGTAATGCAACGCCCCGCCGCGCAGTTCGCCGAGGCGCAGGGTGTCACCGATGCTCAACTGACGGGCCGCGTCGCTGAATTGCCCCGGTTGACGGCAATCGAGGTGAAACTCCAGAAAGCGGTCGTCTTGCGGCAGGCTCGCCAGTGAATAAGGACGCGCCACGTTGCCCGCCCACAGCACCAGATGTTGCCCGGCGTTGTAGCGCAACGGCCGTTGCGGTGTCAGGCGCAGGCGCAACACGCTGGCGCTCAGCCAATCGATGGCGGCGACCTCGGCCGGGCGACCGTCCACTTGCGGGTCGAAGGCATGCACCTGCAAATCCTCGACCACCTGGCACTGGCACGCCAGACGCCAGCCTTGCTGACGCTGATCTGCGCTCAGGGCATCCGGGCGGTTGTCGCTCGGCAGGCCTTGTACACATTGCACCAGGCACGCATGGCAACTGCCGGCGCGGCAACTGTAGGGCACCGCTACGCCATTTTGATTCAGGGCATCGAGCAGGTTGCTGCCCGCTGCCACCGAAAAATGCCGCTCGCCGACCCGCAACTCAGGCATCGACGTTCTCCCAGGCCGCCGCGCAGCGATTGCGACCGTCACGCTTGGCGCGGTAAAGCGCCTGATCGGCTCGCTGCAAGGCGTCGTCGAGATCGTCGCCAACGGCCAGCAGGGTCATGCCCGCCGAAAGGCTCAGGCTGTTCACGTTGAGGCCGATCAGTTCGACATCGGTGAAGGCGATGCGCAGCCGCTCACAGCAGGCGGTCAGGCGTTCGGCATCGCAATCGGGCACCAGCACCACGAATTCCTCACCGCCATAACGCGCCAACACATCGCCGTCGCGCAGGCACGCCGTCGCCACGCCAGCGAAGGCTTGCAGGACCTGGTCGCCCGCCGCATGGCCGTGCACATCGTTGATACGTTTGAAGTGATCGAGGTCGATCAGCGCCAGGCCATGCATCACACCGGCGTCCATCACCTTCAGTTCGCGGGAGGCCAGGCGCAGGAAATGGCGGCGGTTGAACAGCCCGGTGAGTTCGTCGGTGGCCACCAGGTCTTCGAGCTGGCGCATCATCCCGCGCAGGGTGTCCTGATGCGCTTGCAGGGCGAAGCGCCGCTGACGCATGCGTTGGCGCGACGCCTGAACGTAATGGGCGTAGAGCACCAGCCAGATCAGCACAATCAGCAACACGCACACTTGCAACCCGGCCAGCGCCGGGTCGGGCAGCTGAAAGTGGTAGCCCTCCCACAGCGTGATCGCGCAGAAACTGAAAAACACCAGCAGCGCACACCGCACGAGCGCCCGACGCGACAGGTGGAACAGTCCGAACAGCAGGATCAGCACGTAGAACACCAGAAACGCGCCGCGTGCCTCATCCAGATTGGCGATCAGCCAGGTTTGCCATCCCAGCCCCATCAACACTTGCGCTTCGGTCAGGCTGGGGTCGGAAAAGCGCAGGTTGCAGCCGCTGTAGAACACCGCGAACAACGCCGCCTGGCTGATGACCACCAGCGCCGTGCCGACGGCCACGCTGGCCATGGGTTCGTCGTAGTGCCCGGTGAAAAACGCCAGCCACAGCAGCATCAAGGCCAAGGCATAAGTGCAGGCTGCGAGGGCAAAGCGTTTGAGTAAAAGCCGTTGAATTGCGTTATGGGTCAATCGTTGACTCACCATGCGAAGGAATGCTGATCGAGTGTCCTACTCTACAGGCCGAGTGCCACTTTAGTGGCGAGCCAGACAAATAACCATACTATTTTCGGGGCAAAAAACTGGCGTCAAAAGCATGTCCCTCATTCACCCATCCCCATACCCTGTAACAGCTGGCGAAGCCTGCGTCCGGCGGCGAAGCCGTCGTGAATCCATGCACCCCGGTGTGTCAGGCAAATCACCGATTCAGGTTTTACGACGGCTTCGCCGCCGGACGTAGGCTTCGTCAGCGGCTACAGGGGTCGTGAAGTTATGCGACCAACGATTGACTGTCGGCGGGTGTGCCCGGAACCGAGGCGCGGTATACTGCCGCGCCTTTTTAGCGTCGCGCCAGCAGCCCCGGCGTGCCTTGAAAGGTGCTTGCAACCGACCGATGCACCCAAGCTGCAAGCACCTTATTGAATGTTCCCGTCTTTTAGAGGAGCGCGACTCATGACCGTGATCAAGCAAGACGACCTGATTCAGAGCGTTGCTGACGCCCTGCAATTCATTTCTTACTACCACCCCGTTGACTTCATCCAGGCGATGCACGAGGCCTACCTGCGCGAAGAATCGCCAGCGGCCCGCGATTCGATCGCGCAAATCCTGATCAACTCGCGCATGTGTGCCACCGGCCACCGCCCGATCTGCCAGGACACCGGCATCGTCACCGTGTTTGTCCGCGTGGGCATGGACGTGCGTTGGGATGGCGCCACCATGGGCCTGGACGACATGATCAACGAAGGCGTGCGCCGGGCTTACAACCTGCCGGAAAACGTCCTGCGTGCCTCGATCCTCGCCGACCCGGCGGGCGCTCGTAAAAACACCAAGGACAACACCCCGGCCGTGATCCACTACTCCATCGTCCCGGGCAACACCGTGGAAGTGGACGTGGCGGCCAAGGGCGGCGGTTCCGAGAACAAGTCGAAAATGGCCATGCTCAACCCGTCCGACTCGATCGTCGACTGGGTGCTGAAGACCGTTCCGACCATGGGCGCCGGCTGGTGCCCACCGGGCATGCTCGGCATCGGCATCGGCGGCACCGCCGAGAAAGCTGCGGTCATGGCCAAGGAAGTGTTGATGGAGTCCATCGACATCCACGAGCTCAAGGCTCGCGGCCCGCAGAACCGCATTGAAGAAATGCGCCTGGAGCTGTTCGAGAAGGTCAACCAACTGGGCATCGGCGCCCAAGGCCTGGGTGGCCTGACCACCGTGCTCGATGTGAAGATCATGGATTACCCGACCCACGCCGCTTCGTTGCCGGTGTGCATGATCCCGAACTGCGCCGCCACCCGTCACGCCCACTTCGTGCTCGACGGTTCCGGCCCGGCCTCGCTGGAAGCGCCACCGCTGGACGCCTACCCGGAAATCGTCTGGGAAGCCGGCCCGTCGGCCCGTCGCGTCAACCTCGACACCCTGACCCCGGAAGAAGTGCAGAGCTGGAAGCCGGGCGAGACCGTCCTGCTCAACGGCAAGATGCTCACCGGTCGCGACGCGGCGCACAAGCGCATGGTCGAGATGCTGAACAAGGGTGAAACCTTGCCGGTGGACCTCAAGGGTCGCTTCATCTATTACGTCGGCCCGGTTGATCCGGTGCGCGAAGAAGTGGTTGGCCCTGCCGGTCCGACCACCGCAACGCGGATGGACAAGTTCACCCGTCAGATCCTCGAGCAAACCGGCCTGTTGGGCATGATCGGCAAATCCGAGCGCGGCCCTACCGCGATCGAAGCGATCAAGGACCACAAGGCTGTTTACCTGATGGCAGTCGGCGGCGCGGCTTACCTGGTGGCGCAAGCCATCAAGAAATCCCGCGTCGTGGCATTCGCCGAACTGGGGATGGAAGCCATCTACGAGTTCGACGTGAAAGACATGCCAGTGACTGTTGCGGTTGATAGCAAAGGCGAGTCGGTTCACATCACCGGTCCTGCCATCTGGCAGAAAAAGATCAGTGAAAGCCTGGCGGTAGAAGTGCAGTAAGCGCTACAAGGCACCAATACGGCCGGGGCGTCTTTCAGATGACCCGGCCGTTTTTTTTGCCACGTTTTAAATTTCATAGCGCGTTCAGTAAACCTGTCGAATAAATCGGCATAGTCACAAAACACTTCATCGAACAATGAGCAGCATAAAAGGCAATACGCCGTCACACGGCTCATGATTTCAAGCGCTCCATGGTATGGTGCGCGCCCGTATTGCTGACTGTTTCCAACACCATGCTTGCGACTTCACGCGCGTTACGCCTGACGCTGTACACATTGCTGATCATCGCCGGCGCCGCGTTGGCCGCCAGCTTCGCCATGCGCCACGCCGAACGTCAGGCCTTGGTCGAGGACGCCTCCCGCGCCAATCAGCAATTGGCGCTCTACGCCAATTCCCTGCACACCCTGATCGATCGCTACCGCGCCCTGCCCGCTGTGCTCGCGCTGGACCCGGAACTGCGCGCAGCCCTCAACGGCACGGTAACGCCTGAGCAACAGGACGCGCTGAATCGCAAGCTGGAAAAAATCAACGGCGCCGCGCAATCCTCGACCCTCGAACTGCTCGACCGCACCGGCCTTGCCGTGGCGGCCAGCAACTGGCGTTTACCCAGTAGCTATGTCGGCCACAACTACGGCTTTCGCCCTTACTTCAGCGAGACTCGCACCCAAGGCACCGGGCGCTTCTACGCCGTGGGCGTGACCAGCGGCATTCCGGGGTACTTCCTGTCCAGCGCAGTGACCGACGACAACGGCGAGTTCCTCGGGGCGATGGTGGTCAAGCTCGAGTTTCCGGAACTGGAACGCGAATGGCGTCAGGGCAGCGACACGCTGCTGGTCAGCGATGCACGCGGGATCATCTTCATCGCCAACCAGCCGGGCTGGCGCTATCGCTTGTTGAACCCCCTGAGCGACAGCGATCACGCCGAACTCAAGGTCACCCGCCAGTACGACAAACAACCGCTCACGCCGCTCGAATTCCAATCGGTGGAGCGTTTCGACGACAACAGTGAGCTGAGGCAAGTGGCGGGGCCTGACGGGGCGGCGAAGTATCTGTGGGAATCGCTGCCGTTGACCGCCGAAGGCTGGACGCTGCACTTGCTGCGCCGCCCGCAAGTCGCGTTCGAAGACAGCCGCAACGCCGCGCTCGCCGCCGCCGGGCTGTGGCTGGCGCTGGTGTTTCTGTTGCTGTTCCTCAATCAGCGTTGGCGCCTGGCCAGACTGCGCCAGCGCAGCCGCGAAGAACTCGAACGATTGGTCGAGGAACGTACCCGCGATTTGCGCACGGCGCAGGACGGTTTGGTGCAGTCAGCCAAACTCGCGGCGCTGGGGCAGATGTCGGCGGCGCTGGCCCATGAAATCAATCAACCGCTGACGGCCCAGCGCATGCAACTGGCGACCTTGCGCCTGCTGCTCGATCACGGTCGGGTCGACGACGCTTACAAGGCACTCAAACCGGTGGACGACATGCTCACGCGCATGGCGGCCCTCACCGGCCACCTGAAAACCTTCGCCCGCAAAAGCCCCAGTGGCCTGCGCGAACGCCTGGACCTGGCCGCGGTGGTCGACCAATCCCTGCAATTGCTCGACGCACGCCTGCGTGATGAACAAATCAGCACGGTGCTGCACCTGACGCGTCCGGCGTGGGTGCGCGGCGATGCGATTCGTCTGGAACAGGTGCTGATCAATCTGCTGCGCAACGCCCTCGACGCCATGCACGACAAACCCTGCAAGCGTCTGGAAATCCGCCTCGAAGCCGACGAGCAACTGTGGCGCCTGACCGTCAGCGACAACGGTGGCGGCATCGCCGAAGAACATCTGGGCAACGTGTTCGATCCCTTCTTCACCACCAAACCGGTGGGCGATGGCCTGGGCCTTGGCTTGGCGGTATCGTTTGCCATCGCTCACGAAGCGGGCGGACGCCTGAGTGCCGACAATCACGCCAACGGCGCGGTGTTCACCCTGTCCTTGCCCATTGATCTGGAGGCACACAGCCCATGCTGAATTCAGTCATGGTGGTCGACGACGAAAGCAGTATTCGCAGTGCCGTCGAACAATGGCTGAGCCTGTCGGGCTTTGAGGTGCAATTGTTCAGCCGCGCCGATGAATGCCTGGCGCAACTGCCCACTCACTTTCCCGGCGTGATCCTCAGCGATGTGCGCATGCCCGGCATGACCGGGCTGGAACTGCTGGCCGAGGTCCAACGGCGCGATGCCGACCTGCCGGTGATTCTGCTGACCGGTCACGGCGATGTGCCGATGGCGGTCGAGGCGATGCGCGATGGCGCGTATGACTTTCTTGAAAAACCCTTCAGCCCGGAAACCCTGCTGAGCAGTTTGCGCCGCGCGCTGGACAAGCGGCGGCTGGTGCTGGAGAACCGCGCCCTGCACGAACAGGCCGACAACCGCGCCAAACTCGACGCGACGCTACTCGGTGTGTCCCGTGGCTTGCAAACCTTGCGCCGCCAGGTGCTGGACCTGGCGGCATTGCCGGTCAATGTGCTGATCCGCGGCGAAACCGGCAGTGGCAAAGAGCTGGTTGCCCGCTGCCTGCACGACTTCGGACCGCGGGCCGACAAGCCGTTTGTGGCGCTCAACTGCGCGGCGATTCCCGAGCAATTGTTCGAGGCCGAGTTGTTCGGCCACGAAAGCGGCGCGTTCACCGGGGCGCAGGGTAAACGCATCGGCAAGCTTGAATACGCGGATGGCGGCACGCTGTTTCTCGATGAGATCGAAAGCATGCCGCTGGCCCAGCAAGTGAAATTGCTGCGGGTGCTGCAGGAGCAGAAGCTTGAGCGCCTGGGGTCCAACCAGAGCATTCGCGTGGATTTGCGAATCATCGCCGCGACCAAGCCAGACCTGCTCGATGAAGCGCGGGCCGGGCGCTTTCGCGAGGACCTGGCCTATCGACTGAACGTTGCCGAGTTGCGCCTGCCACCGTTGCGCGAACGACGTGAAGACATTCCGTTGTTGTTCGAGTCGTTTGCGCAGAATGCCGCCGAGCGTCTGGGGCGGACGTTCCCACCGTTGACTGGCCCGCAGTTGAGCCATCTGCTGAGCCACGACTGGCCGGGCAATGTGCGCGAACTGGCGAACGTTGCCGAACGGCAAGTGCTGGGGCTGGGCGAACCGGAACCGGTGGGCATCGACCCTGGCCAGTCACTGGCGGCGCAGCAGGAAGCGTTTGAAGCGCAATGCCTGCGCTCGGCGTTGACCCGGCACAAGGGCGATGTGAAAGCGGTGCTTGAAGAACTTCAACTGCCGCGCCGGACCTTCAATGAAAAGATGCAGCGGCATGGACTGACGCGCGAGATGTTCCTCGCCGAGTGATCGTTCCCACGCTCCGCGTGGGAATGGAGCCGGGGACGCTCTGCGTCCCAAATAAAGCCGAACGCGGAGCGTCCGTTGAGGCATTCCCACGCGGAGCGTGGGAACGATCAGCTTCGGCGGAATTCCGCTTGCCGCCTCGATCCAATAAGCGGATTTCCGCTCAACAAACCCGCCTCCCCCCTCTAAACCGGCCCTCTGCACCTTGGCACACCTCCTGCTATAGCCCTCGCAGGCTGCGTTTCAACGCGCTCCACAAAAACAATTAAACGAAGGATCCTTCAATGGATAACTCCAATACCCTGCCCCTTGGGTCGGCTGCCGTGCCGGCTAAAGAAAGAACCACCGCCAGTCGCATCAAATCGATTTTCAGCGGCTCGGTCGGCAATATGGTCGAGTGGTACGACTGGTATGTCTACGCCGCCTTCTCCCTGTACTTCGCCAAGGCCTTTTTCCCCAAAGGCGACACCACCGCCCAACTGCTGAACACCGCCGCGATCTTCGCCGTGGGCTTCCTGATGCGCCCGATTGGTGGCTGGATGATGGGCCTCTATGCCGACAAAGTCGGGCGCAAAAAAGCGCTGATGGCCTCGGTGTACCTGATGTGCTTCGGCTCGCTGCTGATCGCCCTGAGTCCTGGGTATGAAACCATCGGCATCGACGCACCGATCCTGCTGGTGTTCGCGCGCCTGCTGCAAGGTTTGTCGGTCGGTGGCGAGTACGGCACTTCGGCGACTTATCTCAGCGAGATGGCCACCAAGGAGCGTCGCGGCTTCTACTCCAGCTTCCAGTACGTGACGCTGATCTCCGGCCAGCTCATAGCCTTGGCCGTGCTGATCGTGTTGCAACAAGTGCTGACCACCGAGCAGTTGTACGACTGGGGCTGGCGCATCCCGTTCGCCATCGGCGCGCTGTGTGCCGTGGTCGCGCTCTACCTGCGTCGCGGCATGGAAGAAACCGAGTCGTTCACCAAAAAAGAGAAGTCCAAGGAAAGCGCCATGCGCACCTTGCTTCGTCACCCGAAAGAACTGATGACCGTGGTCGGCCTGACCATGGGCGGTACGCTGGCGTTCTACACCTACACCACGTACATGCAGAAATACCTGGTGAACACCGTCGGCATGAGCATCTCCGACTCCACCACGATTTCCGCCGCCACATTGTTCCTGTTCATGTGCCTGCAACCGATCATCGGCGGGCTGTCGGATAAAGTCGGTCGTCGCCCGATCCTGATTGCCTTCGGCATTCTGGGCACGCTGTTCACCGTGCCGATCCTGACCACCCTGCACACCGTTCAATCCTGGTGGGGCGCGTTCTTCCTGATCATGGCGGCGCTGATCATCGTCAGCGGCTACACCTCGATCAACGCCGTGGTCAAAGCCGAACTGTTCCCGACCGAGATTCGTGCGCTGGGCGTAGGCTTGCCGTATGCCCTGACCGTGTCGATCTTCGGCGGCACCGCTGAATACATCGCACTGTGGTTCAAGAGCATCGGCATGGAAACCGGTTACTACTGGTATGTCACCGCGTGCATCGCGGTGTCGTTGCTGGTGTATGTGACCATGAAAGACACCCGCAAGCATTCGCGGATCGAGACTGACTGATACCGTCAGCGCTGAACAAAAGGGGCAGACCTGCGAGGGTCTGCCCCTTTTTACTGAATAGACCTACAACCTGTAGGAACGAGCCGGCTCCGGGCGGCTCGCTCCTACATTTTGACCTCAATGCTGGAAATAATCGGCTCGTCCTTGCACCATGTTCGCCTCCCGAGAACCCCAGGAATTTACGCCATGGCTGACGACATCCATTTCTACGAACCAGCCAACGGCCACGGCCTGCCCCACGACCCGTTCAACGCCATCGTCGGCCCGCGCCCTATCGGCTGGATTTCCTCGCAGGATGCCAACGGCCGCCTGAACCTGGCGCCGTACAGCTTCTTCAATGCCTTCAACTACATTCCGCCGATCATTGGTTTTTCCAGCGTCGGGCGCAAAGACAGCCTGAACAACATCGAGCAGACCGGCGAGTTCGCCTGGAACCTGGCCACCCGCCCGCTGGCCGAGCAAATGAATCAGAGCTGCGCCATGGTCGGCCCCGAGGTCAATGAGTTCGAACTGTCGGGGCTCACGCCCCTCGCCTCGAAAATCATCCAGGTGCCACGGGTGGCCGAAAGCCCGGTGTCCTTCGAGTGCAAGGTCACGCAGATCATTCAGTTGCAACGCGCCGACGGAAATGTGGTGCCGAGCTGGCTGATTCTCGGCGAAGTGGTCGCCGTGCATATCGCCAAGTGGCTGTTGAAGGACGGGGTATACGACACCGCCGCGGCAGAACCGATTCTGCGCGGCGGTGGGCCAGCGGACTATTTTCAGCTGGGACCGGAGGCGTTGTTCAAGATGTATCGCCCGGGGGCAAACCGGTAAATCACCAAAGCAGGTCGGTGTTTTCCTTGACGTCTTTGAGGCGGGTCAGCTCTTTGGCTGCTGCTTCATCGGCCTCATGGGCGGTCTTGAAGACCTGGCCTTCGAGGACTTTGTGAAAACGCGGTGCGCCCGCGCCACCCAGCGCTTTGACGGCGATGGCGGCGTGGTAACCCCCTTCACCCGGTACTACTGCGGAAACGGCTTCGAAGTGTTCAAAGGCTTTACGTGCCATGTCGCGGATCCTGGCTGATTGAGAATGCGCTCATTAAACCCTCAACCCGCCATTTTGTGTACCCACGACCCGGACTGGCCGAGGGCCTGAGCGGCAGAGACTTCCTTGAAGGTATGAAAGTCCAGGCTGTTGACCACCAGTTCCTGCACCAGCTCGGCGAACACTTCCATCGCCGGCGTGCTGAAATAAGCGGTCATGGCTTGCTGATGGGCCCAAAAACCGGAAACCAGCCACAACTCGGGATCGCATTGTGAATGCTGCAGGGAAAAACTCAGGCAACCCGGCGCGCTGCGCGATGGCTCGATCAACGCGCTCAGGCGCACACCGAGCTCCGCCGAGCGCCCGGCGCGGGCACGCACAAAAGCCATGTGACTGACGGGGATCTGCGTAGACATGTTCAACCCTCCCAGGTACTCGAGTGGCAGCCGTGGGACGGGCTGCGACAGGATCAAAGGTTAATCGCGCACAATCCAGCGCGGTTAGTCGATTTCTGCCGGCTTATTGCACAATCCTGCGCGGTGTTCCAAAACGGCCGTAGCGGCCTGTCTATACGTTCCACGCCAATGAAACACGGGTTTCAAGCAAGTTTCCCCGGCGATACGCAGACATAGACGCACCGTTAACCCACGCCGTGCAGAATCAGGCAAGGTTGAGGCAGGATGTGTCTACCGCTTTGTCTTGCACAAATTTAAGCTCGGCTCATTACCTACCCCCTCAGCGAGGATGCCCGGCATGTCGTCGTTCGATCACGTTCAAGTTCCGCTGGATGCCGACATGGAGAAACAGCGCGAAGAACTGGCCACTATCATCCGCCGCAATACGTCGGACGATGGCACCTATGCGACGGCCGTCGGTTCGCTGTTCATGTCACGCCACAGCCAGTCCCATGTGTTTGCCCCGGTGCTCGCGCAACCGGCGCTGTGCATCATGGCGCAGGGGCGCAAAGAGGTCAGGCTGGCCGACGAGCACTTCAACTACGACCCGCTGAATTACCTGGTGGTGTCGGTCTCGATGCCGCTGAGCGGGCGGGTGGTAGACGTCTCGCCCGAGGCGCCGATCCTTGCCGTGCGCCTGGACATCGACCCGGCAGAAATCACTGCGTTGATCGCCGACGCCGGCCCCTTGGGCGTTCCGACCCGCCCTACCGGTCGAGGCCTGTATGTCGAACGCATCGACACCGCGATGCTCGACGCAGTGCTGCGCCTGGCGCGGTTGCTGGACACGCCGAAAGACATCGCCATGCTCGCGCCGCTGATTCGTCGGGAGATTCTTTATCGGTTGTTGCGCAGTCCGCAGGGGCATCGGCTGTATGAAATCGCCATCGCCAACAGCCAGAGCCATCGCATCAGTCAGGCGATCAAGTGGCTCAACGGCAACTATGAGCAGCCGCTGCGTATCGATGATCTGGCCAAGGAAGTGAATTTGAGCGTGTCGACGTTGCATCACCGGTTCAAGGCGATGACGGCGATGAGCCCGTTGCAGTATCAGAAGCAGCTGCGGTTACAGGAAGCGCGGCGGTTGATGCTGGCGGAAGGACTGGAGGCTTCGGCGGCGGGGTATCGGGTGGGGTATGAAAGCCCCTCGCAATTCAGCCGGGAATACAGTCGGTTGTTTGGGGCGCCGCCATTGCGGGATTTGGCGCGGTTGCGGTTGAGTGTCTGATCCAGAAATTGTTGCGTGGCTGATGGCCTCATCGCGGGCAAGCCCGCTCCCACAGGGATCACGGTGTACACAAAACCTGTGGGAGCGGGCTTGCCCGCGATGAGGCCAGTTCAGGCAATAAAAATTTGGGATCAGGCGCCGAGTACGCGGCAAGCCTCGGCCGGCAACGTCACCGACACCGGGTTGCCAATGCTCAGCCCAAACCCTTGGCACGGTGTGCTCAGCGCGGTAAACGTCACCCCGGAACACTCCACGGTCGTTTCAATCGTCGCACCGATATCACGCACGAACGTCACCTTGCCCAGCAACCGGTTCCCCGCCGTCTCCTGCGGGTGCGACAGTTGCAGGTCTTCAGGACGGATCAGCATTTTCACTTTCTCGCCGACCACGATGCTGCTGCAGATCGGAACTTGCAGTGCATCGCCACCTGGCAAACTGACTTTGCCGTTGCCCAGCGCCGTGGCCGGGAAAATGTTGCCCGAACCGATGAAGTCCGCGACAAATTCGTTGGCCGGGTGGCGGTAGATTTCAATCGGCGTACCCACTTGTTGCACGCGGTGCTCACCCAACACCACAACGATATCGGCCATGGTCATTGCCTCACGCTGATCGTGGGTCACCATGATCGTGGTGATGTTCAGGCGTTGTTGCAGCTGACGGATTTCCACCTGCATCGACTCGCGCAGCTTGGCGTCCAGCGCCGACAGCGGTTCATCCAGCAGCAGGATTTTCGGGTGGTTGGCAATCGCCCGGGCAATCGCCACGCGCTGACGCTGACCACCGGAGAGTTTTGCCACCGGGCGATCAATCATTTCCTGCAGCTGAATCAGCTCCAGCAATTCCACCACCCGCGCCTGCTGATCAGCCTTGCTGACGCCACGCAGTTTCAGCGGATAGGCGATGTTCTCCCCCACCGTCATGTGCGGAAACAGCGCCAGCGATTGAAACACCATGCCGAAGTTGCGCTGGTGCGCAGGCGTGTTGCCGATGTCGTCACCGTCCAGGCGAATCTCGCCGCCGGTCAGGGTTTCGAGGCCGGCAATCATGCGCAGCAACGTGGTTTTGCCACACCCCGAAGGACCGAGGAAACACACCAGTTTGCCTTCCGGCAAATGCAGGTTTACATCTTTTACCGCGCAGGCCGAGCCGTAGCGTTTCTCGACGTTTTCCAGAATCAGACCAGTCATGTTGCACCTCAAGAATCAGAACGAAACGCCACCTTCACCCACCAGCTTCTCCAGCGCCCAGATCAGGACGAAGTCGATCAGCACGATGAGCACGGCGAACGAGAACACGGTTGGGTCGAGCGAAGACACGGTGCGGCTGTACATCCAGATCGGCACGGTCATGACGTCGATGGTGTAGAGGAAGTAGGTCACGGTGAATTCGTTGAAGGAAACGATGAACGCCAGCAGCATGCCCGCCAGAATCCCCGACTTCATCAGCGGCACCACCACATCGATAATCGCCCGCGTCGGCGAAGCGCCGAGCATTTGCGCGGCCTCCTCGACTTCGGTGCCGATGGACAGCATCGCCGCGGTGCAGTTTTTCACCACGAAGGGCAGCGCCAGGATCACGTGGGCAATCACCAGCCGCGAGGTGGTCATCTGGAACGGCAGGCTGTCGAACACCAGCAGCAATGCCAGGCCCAATACCACCATCGGGAACACCAGTGGCAGCGACATCAATTGCATCGCCACGGCTTTGCCGCGGAATTCGCAACGGGTCAGCGCGTATGCCGCCGGCACTGCGATGATCGTGGCGAAGACCATGGTCAGGCACGCCACCATCAGGCTGGTGGTCATGGCTTTGCCCAGGCTCAGCACGTCGCTGGCATCCGGCGAGACGAAGGTGTGCCAGGCGGCCTTGTACCATTGCAGGCTGTAGCTGCTCGGCGGGAAGTCGAGGTTCGACGAACCGCTGAACGACATCACGATCATGGTCAGGATCGGCAACACCGCCAGCAGCAGGATGAAGCCCGAGAGGATGCCGGCAAACTTGCCGGTTTCGCCCGGCAGCAGCCCATAACGTTTCTTGGTCAGGGTACTCATTGCGAAGCCTCCAGCATGCGCCGACGGCGGCCAGTGATGTATTCGGACAAGGTCATGATCGCCAGCGTAGTGACAATCAGCACCACACCGGCAGCGGACGCGGCGGGCCAGTTCATCAGCGGGGCGATCTGGTCATGGACCATCACCGCCAGCATCGGCACGCGTCGACCACCGAGCAGCAGGGGCACCACGAAGCTGCTGGCGTTGTAGGCAAACACCAACGTCGCGCCGGTGATGATCCCCGGCATGCTCATCGGCAACACCACCTGGCGGAACACCTGCAAGCGACTCGCGCCCAGTGTCGCGGCGGCTTCTTCGTAAGTACGGGCGACGCCGCGCATGGCGCTGGCAATCGGCAGCACGGCCAGCGGGAACGCGGTTTGCACCAGGCCCATCAGCACGCCGTTCTGGTTGTAAAGCAGCATGATCGGACGCTTGATCAAGCCCAGGCCCATCAGTGCCTGGTTGAGCATGCCGCCAGGGCCGAGAATCACCAGCCAGCCGTAGCTTTGCAGCAGCAGGTTGACCAGCAACGGCAACAGCACCGCGGCGAGGAAGATCCGGCGCACGAACGGTGAGGTCAGGCGCGACATGGTGTAGGCCACCGGGATCGCCAACACGACAGCAATAACTGCGCTGATCAGCGCCAGGCGCAGGGTCAGCAGCAACGATTTGAGGTAATACGGTTCCAGCAGTTGGGCGTAACTGGCCAGGCTGAACCCGGTCCACTCCGCGCCTTTGGTGCCCACGCTCATGCGCAGGACCAGCAGGCTGGCGGCAATCAGCACACCCATGAACAGCATCGACGGCGACAGGAAAAGCCAGGCGCGCGTCGTCGGCGAAACACCCCGGTTGGCGCGCACGGGGGCGACACTCACCGGATGAGTCAGAGGTTGGTGTTCCATAGCAAAGGTCTCGTCAATGGAAGATCTTGGCGAGTGCTGCGCACTCGATCGCGGGCAAGCCATGCTCCTACAGGTATGGCGCTGCTCTTGTAGGAGCGAGGCTTGCCCGCGATGAGGTTCGAAGAACCTCCCTGCGATTCAGATCAGGAAGAAAAGATTTCCGTGTAGCGACGAATCCATTGGTCATGCACGGTGGCCAGGAAGGCGTTGTCGTGCATGATCGCCTTCTCGGCAATCTGCTCTGGCGTGAGGATGTACGGGCTCTTGCGCGCTTCGGCGGAGATGATCGCCTTGGCGTTGACCGGGCCGTTGTAGATGTCTTCAGCCATCTTGCCCTGCACTACCGGGTCCAGAGAGTGGTTGATGAAGGCGTACGCCATGTCGGTGTCGCCCGGACGGTTCTTCGGCATGACCGATTGCATCAAGTCGGTGTAGAAACCTTCCTTCATGCCAAAGGTTGCACTCAGGCCGTAGGCCGGATCGCGAATCTGTTTCGGGAAGAACGCCGGCGCGTACAAGCCGCCCATGTCCAGGGAACCGGTGCGGAACAGCTCGGCGATCTGGTTCGGGTTTTCACCCAGGGTCACCACGCGATCTTTCAGCTCGGCGAGTTTCTTGAAGCCCGGCTCAATGTTGTGCTCGTCACCACCGGCCAGTTTGGCGGCGATGATGATCAGGTCCATGGCCTCGGTCCAGTTTGGCGGCGGCAGGAAGATGTTCGGCGCAGCGTCGGCGTCCCACAGGGAGGCGTAGCTGGTCGGGGCTTCTTTCTGGGTGCGGGTGCTGTAGACGAGGCTGTTGCACCACAGGAGGTAACCGATACCGTGGCCATTGGCGCCGGTGCGGTATTTTTCCGGTACGTCGACCAGGTTGGGAATGCGGTTGAGGTCGGGTTTTTCCAGCAGGTTGGCGGCGGCCAGACCTTCGGCACCGACGCCAGCCAGGGTGATGATGTCGTACTGCGGACGATCACCGCCGGCCTTCAGTTTGGCAACCATTTCCGAGGTACTGCCGGTACGGTCAGCGATGACCTTGCAGCCGTACTTGTCTTCGAAAGTTGCAGCGATATTGCGCAGGGCTGCCAGACCGGTGTCATCGGACCAGGTCAGCAAACGCAGGGTCTTGCCGGCAAAACGTGTGTCGCTGGCATTGGCCTTGATGAACGGCATGCTCATGGCGGCCGCTGCCACCGAGGCTACGCCCACGGTTTTGATGAATTGACGTCTGTTCAGATCATGCTCGCCCATGAAGGACTCCCTTTGTTTTTGTAAATTATGAGGTTGGTCGCAACCGTTGTATCCGCGCGGTCAGATCCGCTTCAAACCCCCGTATTCAAAGGGTTAGAGCTGAGCCGACGGGTTCATCCTGAGGTCGTGTAAATCACCTGACTATCGATAAAAACTCATTGAAGCCATGACGTCAGCGCATGCCTCGTTTCGAGGCATGCGCTCACCGTTTTCGTGCCGTCAGACGGCCCGAATCACGTGTTTTATTTCCTGGAAAGCCTGCAAGCCCCACGGCCCCAATTCGCGGCCGATGCTGCTCTGCTTGTAGCCACCCCAGGCGGTCTGCGGGAAGATCACCTGTGGCGCGTTGATCCACACCAGCCCCGCCTGCAAGGCGTTAGCGACGCGGTCAGCCGTTTCGGCATTGCGCGTGACGACGCTGGCGACCAGGCCAAACTGACTGTCGTTGGCCAAGGCAATCGCCTCGGCTTCAGTGGCAAAACTGCGAACGCAGATCACCGGGCCGAAAATCTCTTCACACCACAACGCACTGTCCAGGGGCACTTCGGTGAAAATCGTCGGCTGTAAAAAATATCCGCGCGGCAGGTCTGCCGGACGATTACCGCCGCACATCAGCTTGGCGCCCGCACTCAAGCCTCGGTCGATGTGACCGAGCACACGCTGGTATTGCGCGTGGTTGACCAGCGCACCCATTTCCACCGCCGGGTCGAACGGGTCAGCCACGCGAATGGCTTCGGCGCGAGCCTTCAGGCGCAACAGGAATTCATCGGCGACTTCATCGGCAACCAGCACGCGGCTGGTGGCGGAGCACATTTGCCCGGCGTTGAAGAAACCACCGCCGCACGCCACTTCCACCGCCAGTTCGATGTCAGCATCGGCCAGTACCAGCAGCGACGATTTACCGCCCAGCTCCAGGCTCACGCCTTTCACGGTTTCCGCCGCCCGTTGCATGACCTGCACGCCCACCGCGTTGCTGCCGGTGAAGGAGATTTTGGCGATGCGCGGATCCGCCGACAGCGGCGCACCGACCGCCAGGCCCGTGCCGCAGACCAGGTTGAAAACGCCGGCAGGCAAGCCGGCCTTGGCGATGATGGCCGCCAGCTCCAACTCTGGCAGCGGCGTCACCTCGGACGGTTTGAGCACCACGCAGCAACCGGCAGCCAGTGCCGGGGCGAGTTTCCAGGCGGTGGTGACCATCGGGAAATTCCACGGCACGATCAAACCGACCACACCGGCAGGCTCACGGCGCAGACGTGCGCTGAAATCTTCAGTCGGCAGCTCAACAGCGCTGTCTTGTTTCGCGTCCAGCCCTTCGGCCAGACCGGCGTAATACTCGAAGGTAGCGATCACGTCGTCGACGTCGATGGCCGCTTCAAACTGTGGCTTGCCGTTGTTGCTCGACTGCAAGTGCATCAAGCGCTCACGAGCGGCCTGCACGCCGGCCGCGATGTTGCGCAGAATCGCGCCACGTTCGGCACCGCTGGTTTTCGACCACTCGGCGAAAGCGTTGGTCGCCGCGCTCACGGCCTGATCGACAGCCTGGGCATCACCGCCATTGACGGTGGTCAGCAACGCTTCGGTTGCCGGGTTGATCACGCGCAGATGTTCGTTGCCGGCCGACCATTGGCCATTGATGAACACGCCATCCAAGGTTGTTGGAAAACTCATTTCGACACCGCCTTCATCCACTGGGTCTGATCGATTTCAATCAGGGTCGGGCCCTGACGGTCGGCAGCGGCACGCAATGCAACACGCAGTTGCTCGACACCGTTGACAGCGTCGGCGGCACAGCCCAGCGCCTTGGCCACACCGATGAAGTCAGGGGTGTAGATGTCCACGCCGACCGGCTCGATGGCGCGGTTGACCATGTATTTCTTGATCTCTTCGTAGCCCTGGTTATTCCACAGCAGCACGATCACCGGAGTGCGCGCTTCAACGGCGCTGGCCAGTTCCGGCAGGGTGAATTGCAGGCCACCGTCACCGATCAGACACACCACCGGAGGACGCGAGTCGCCGACAACGCTGCCGCCAAGCCAGGCGCCGATAGCGGCCGGCAAGGCGTAACCGAGGGTGCCGTAACCGGTGGACGAGTTGAACCAGCGACGCGGGCGCTCGGGGTTGAACGTCAGGTTGCCGGTGTAGACAGGCTGGGTCGAATCGCCGACGAACACGGCCTCCGGCAACTCGTGCAGAACGGTTTCGAGGAAGCGGGTCTGAGCCAGTGTCGGAGCGTCCCAGGTGCCGGCCAGTTCTTCACGCAAGCGGGCAGCACGCACCTGACCCCAATCGTTGCGGCGCGCCGCCAGCGATGTGTGCGACAGGGCAGTGAGCAAGGCTTGGGCGGCGTTACGTGAGTCGGACACCAGCGCCACGTGCGGCGGGTAGTTGCGCACGGTCTGGTCCGGGTCGATGTCCACGCGCAGCAATTGGCCAGGAATTTCGAAACCACCGGCGAAGGTCACGTCGTAGTCGGTCTCGGCCAGCTCGGTGCCGATGGCCAACACTACGTCGGCCTCGGCCACCAGGGCGCGGGTGGCAACCAGGCTTTGGGTCGAACCGATCAGCAACGGGTGGCTGGATTCCAGCATGCCCTTGGCATTGATGGTCAGGGCGACTGGTGCGTCCAGCAGTTCGGCCAGTTCGGTCAACTCAGCGGCGGCATCGATGGCACCGCCACCGGCGAGGATCAGCGGACGCTTGGCGCCGGCCAGCAACTCGCTCATGCGCGAAACGGCGGTCGGCGATGCACCGGCGCGGTCGATGTTCACCGGTACGCTGCTGAGCAGGTCGTCGGCTTCTTCAACCAGCACGTCCAATGGAATTTCGATGTGCACCGGACGCGGACGACCGGCCTGGAACAGGGCAAAGGCACGCGCCAGTACGCCGGGCAATTCAGACGCCGACATCAAGGTGTGGGAGAACGCCGCCACGCCGGCGACCAATGCGCCCTGGTTCGGCAGCTCATGCAGCTTGCCGCGACCGCCCCCCAATTGGCTGCGCGATTGCACGCTGGAGATCACCAGCATCGGGATCGAGTCGGCATAGGCCTGACCCATCGCAGTGGTGATGTTGGTCATGCCAGGGCCGGTGATGATGAAGCACACACCCGGTTTGCCGCTGGTGCGCGCATAACCGTCGGCCATGAAGCCGGCGCCTTGTTCGTGACGCGGAGTGACGTGGTTGATGCTCGAACGGGCCAGCCCGCGGTACAGCTCCACGGTGTGAACCCCGGGAATGCCGAACACCTGCTCGACCCCGTAATCTTCGAGTAACTTGACCAATACTTCGCCGCACGTCGCCATGTAATTTGCCCTTCTTGTTCGATTGAGACGCCGGGCCTGCGCGTTGTTTATGATGCGTGGGCAGGTCCAGGGATGGCCTCATTGGAACGGGCGACACATAGCCGCAACAATGGATAAAAAATCATACTAGCCATGTCCTCACGTCATACCTTGGATCCCAATGAAACGACTGCCTCCTCTGCCGGCGCTGCACACTTTCCTGATCACCGCGCAGTGCTGCAATTTCACCCGCGCAGCCGAACAGCTGCACATCACCCAAGGCGCAGTGAGCCGACAGATCGCCGGGCTGGAAGATCATCTGGGGTATGAGTTGTTCATTCGCCAGGCACGAGGTCTGGATTTGACGGCCGAGGGACGCGAGTGGCTGCCACGGGTCCAGCAGATTTTCGGCCTGATCGACGAGGCGGTGGAGCAGATCGGCGAGAAGCGCGAGACCTTGCAACTCAAGGCCCCGACGTGCGTCATGCGTTGGCTGTTGCCGCGCCTGTTGCAGTGGCAACGGGAGCGCCCGGATGTGCCGGTGGAATTGACTACCACGATCAAGCACGGTGTGGATTTTCATCGCGAGCAGTTCGACGCGGCGGTGATGTACGGCGCGCCGCCAGACAGCGTATTGGTGTCCCAGCGCCTGTTTGAAGAACAGCTGACGCCGGTCTGCTCCAAACCGCTGCTCGAAGGCCCGGTGCCGTTGCAGACGCCCGAAGATCTTGAGAAACACATGCTGCTGCACCCGACTCGGGATGAACGGGACTGGAAGGCCTGGCTGGCCACCGCCAATGTTCGCTTGAGCAATGTCAGCAAGGGTCAGCACTTTGAAACGCTGGACCTGGCGATGTCGATGGCGTCTCAGGGAACGGGGGTAGCGATTGGGGACTGGTCGTTGATTGGCGATGACTTGAGCGCCGGGCGGCTGGTCATGCCGTTTGAACTGAAGGTGAAGACGGGGCTGGCGTATTACCTGGTGTTCCCGGAAAAACCCGGACCGTCGCCGAAGTTGCGCGAGCTGATGGGGTGGTTGGTGGAGCAAGCGCAGGCGCGATGAGCGAAATCCTGTAGCAGCTGGCGAAGCCTGCGTCCGGCTGCGTAGCAGTCGTAAAACCATAGTTCACGGTGTGTCAGAAAAACCGTGGATGCAGGGTTTACGACTGCTACGCAGCCGGACGCAGGCTTCGCCAGCTGCTACAAGGTTTGCGGTGATCAGGTGATCAGTACCCGACCGTGAAACGCTGGCGAGTGTGCTTTGGCGCTTCCACTTCATCCATCATCGCCATCGCATAATCGGCAAACGTGATCCAGCTGCGCCCTTCGCTGCTCACCAGCAAGTCATCCTGGCCAACCCGGAATTTTCCGCTGCGCTCGCCTTCGACAAACTCCGCCGATGGCGACAGGAACGTCCAGTCCAGATCCTTTTCTTGACGCAGGCACCCCAGGAACTCGGCACCGGCGCTGGCCTCTGCCTTGTACGCCTCAGGGAAACCTTCGCTGTCGATCACCCGAGTGCCATTGGGCAACAACAACGAACCGGCACCGCCCACCACCAGCAGGCGTTTCACACCGGCCTTTTTCACTGGGCCGATGACGGCACTGGCGGGCAAGGTCGCGAAGTGCGCGGCGCTGATCACCACATCATGCCCCGCGACCGCCGCTTGCAACGCCTCGGCGTCGAGTGCATCCACGGCTTTGTTCACCACACCGGCACGCGGGCCGAGCTTCGACGTGTCGCGAGCGATGGCCGTAACGCTGTGACCGCGACGTAGGGCCTCTTCCAACAGTTGGCTACCGGCACGACCGGTGGCTCCGATGATTGCGATGTTGCTCATGACGTTCTCCAGTTGGCTCAAGTGAATTAGTGCATGCGGAATGATCGTTCCCACGCTCTGCGTGGGAATGCCTCAACGGACGCTCCGCGTTCAGCTTTGAATGGGACGCGGAGCGTGGGAATACTCATTCACCCCACTTCATCTCGCCCTTCGCGACTTTGGCGCTCAACTCCAGCGAGCTTTCCTCGCCCAGTGTCGGGTAGCGTTTCTTCATCGCGGCGATCAGTGCAGCGGAGTCTTTTGCCTTGGCGGTTTCATCATCGAAGGCCTTGATGTAGTCGGCGGTGAACTGCACGGCCGCCAACGAGCGGGCACTGTCACCGAGGTAATGACCCGGCACGATGGTTTTCGGTTTCAGGGTTTCGATGGAATGCAGCGTAGTCAGCCAATCGGCGTGTGACTGCGGTGTTTGCGTGTCAGCCATCCAGACGTGGATGTTTTCTGCCACGACCACGCCTCCGACGACGGCCTTGATCGACGGAATCCAGACGAAGGTGCGATCCGGTTGCTTGCCCGCCAGCCCCACCACCTGCAACTTCTGCCCTTCGAGCATCAGGCTGTCGCCCTTGAGTACACCCGGCACGATGGTTTTAGAGGGGACGTCGGCGCCCATTTTCGGGCCCCAGAACGCGAGTTTGCCGTCGACGGTGTGCTTGATGTGATCCACGGTCGGTTGCGAGGCGAGCACTTTGGCGTTCGGGAACGCAGCGGTCAGGGTGTCGAGGCCGAAGTAGTAATCCGGGTCGCCGTGGCTGATGTAGATGGTGGTCAGTTGCTTGCCGCTGGCGCGGATTTTCTCGACGACCTGTTCAGCCTGGGATTTGCCGAACTGCGCATCCACCAGAATCGCGTCCTTTTCGCCACTGACCAGCACCGACGTCACCGGGAAAATCGCCTTGTCGCCGGGGTTGTAAACGTCCAGGGTCAGCGTCGATGCCGCGGCTGCATGGGCCGCGAAGCCGAGCGTGGCGGTGGCCAGCAAAATACGTTTAAGCGAGGTGAAGCCGATCATCTGTTGCTCCGTTGTTGATGGCCAAGGTTGGCCGATGGCTCTGTAGGAGCTGACGAGTGAAACGAGGCTGCGATCTTGTAAAGGCAAGATCAAAAGATCGCAGCCTCGTTTCACTCGTCAGCTCCTACAGGGGGACAGAGCTTAGTTGCCTGACTCAGTACAAAAAATGCGATGCTTGAACATAGTTTGTTTCTAAAAGTGGGCAAATCATGGATCGTCTACAAGCAATGCGCGTGTTCGTCAGCGTGGTCGACCTCGGCAGCCAGTCGGCGGCGGCCGATCAACTGGACCTGTCACGCCCGGTGGTTTCGCGTTATCTGGCGGAACTGGAAGATTGGGTCGGCGCCCGGTTGATGCACCGCACGACACGCAAGTTGAGCCTGACGGCTGCCGGCACCGAGATGCTGCCCCGCTGCCGGCAGATGCTCGACTTGTCCACCGACATGCAAGCCGCCATCCGCGAGCCCGACGATGCGCCGCGCGGGCTGTTGCGAATCAGCGTCAGCACCTCGTTTGGTCAGGCCCAACTGGCGGATGCCATGGCCGCCTACGTCAAACGTTACCCCGGCGTCAGCATCGATATGCAGATGCTCGACCGCACCGTGAACCTGGTGGATGAACGCATTGATCTGGCGATACGCACCAGCAACGACCTGGACCCGAATCTGATTGCCCGCCGGCTGACGGTCTGCCGCTCAGTGATTTGCGCGTCCCCGGCCTATCTGCGTGAACATCCGAGGCCACAGCGGGTGGAAGATTTGAGTCAGCACAACTGCCTGACCCATTCCTACTTCGGCAAAAGCCTTTGGCATTTCGAGGAGGACGGTGAGCCGGTCTCGGTGCCGGTGCAGGGCAACATCAGCGCCAACGAAGCCAGCACGTTGCTGCGCGCGACAATGGCCGGCGCGGGGGTGGCAATGCTCCCCAGTTATCAGGCCGGCGTGCATATCCACAGCGGTGAGCTGATTCGTCTGCTACCCCATGCCGAGCCCCGGCAGATGAACATCTACGCGGTGTACGCCTCACGCAAACACATGCCGGCGGCGCTGCGCAGCCTGCTGGATTTTCTTGTTTTAAGGTTCCCCGAGGAACCGGAGTGGGATGTCGGCCTATAAAAAACCTGCGAGCTTGCTCGCGATAGCGGTAGTTCAGTCGACATCGTTGTTGAATGATCAATCGCTATCGCGAGCAAACTCGCTCCCACAGGGGATCATCAAGGCTCTGAATACCGTGTCAGAGCCGATATCGCTTCAGTGGCAACTCCACCGCGCTGACCTATGCTCAAAGTAATACCCAAGCGGTATTCGTTCAGAGGTCAAACGCCATGAACACCAAAACAAGAAGATACCTCGCCATTTTCATTACCTGCGCGGCGACGCTGGCGCTGTATGGCACAGCCGCCTGGCGGGTCGAGCAGTTGCGCCAACTGCCCCGCGAATTTGCGAGCTGCAACTTCGAGCGCTGCATCCCCCACAACGCGACCCTCAACGCCCTGCGCTAACGAAGAGGATCAGGCCTCGTTGTCCTGATCGGCCTTCAAGCGGTCGCGAAACGCCTTGGGAGAAATCCCCACTCGACGCCGGAACAGGCGCGTGAAGTTGGTCGGATCGGAAAATCCCAACATGTCGGACATTTCATAAATGGTCATGCTGGTGTAGGTCAGCAAACGCTTGGCCTCCAGCAATTGCCGTTCGTGCATGATCTGCAACGCCGGTTGTCCCGCCAGTTCACGGCACGTGCCGTTGAGGTGGGACACGGAAATCCCCAGCCGATGCGCCAGGTCTTCGACCTTGACGTGCTGGCGGTAAGTCTCTTCCACCAGTTGAATAAAACCGTTGAGGTATTCCCGGGCACGCTGCGGACGCTGGCTGGCAGTGCGGCGCGTGATTACCTGCCGGCTGACCCACACCATGATCACGCTGACCAACGAATGCATGAGCATTTCACGCGCCGGTTGGTGACCGGTGTATTCGTCCTGCAGCGCTGAAAAAAGGCTGTTGAGGTAATCGCCGTCCTTGCCCGCCGGGTAGCTTTCGGCCTGGGCCAGCGCATTTACCGAGTTGCCCAGTTGCGCCTGCAGATGGGTCACCAACGGCGCGGCCAGGGTCAATACAAACCCTTCGACGTCCTCGGAAAACCGATAACCGTGCACCGACAATGGCGGCAGGATCAGGATGGCAGGCTCAGTCAGTTGCGTGCGTTTACCTTCGATTTCAAGCTCTGCCTGACCTTTGAAGACGAAGAGTAACTGGCACAAATCGGCGTGGCGGTGGGGTTTGATTTCCCATTGGTGTTCGCGGCTGCGTTTGGAAATGGTTTCGCAGTGCAGCAAGTCCGGGGTCGGCCAGTCCAGGCTTTCACCGTAGAGCTTGAACACTGGAATCGAAGGCAGGTCAGGCTTGTTCATCACTTCAATCCAGGCTTCAGGTGACGGGCGATAATCGCACCGATTGGCAGAATGTACAGATATCGGCTCAGTTTTCACCTTCAATTGACAGACTCGCAAGGGAAAAATGCAAGCACTCGATCCATAAAAATAATTCACCGGCTCTGGTCGCGTGGAGCTTGCGAGTCCTGATAACAATGAAAACGCTGAAAACCCAAATCGCCATCATTGGCGCCGGTCCGTCCGGTTTGCTGCTCGGCCAGTTGCTGCACAACGCCGGTATCGACACCCTCATCCTTGAACGCCAGAGCCCGGATTATGTGCTCGGTCGAATCCGTGCCGGCGTCCTTGAACAAGGCATGGTAGAGCTGTTGCGTCAGGCCGGTGTCGGGCAGCGAATGGACGCCGAAGGACTGGTGCACACCGGTTTCGAACTGGCGCTCGACGGCCGCCAAGTACACATCGACCTGCACGCCCTGACCGGGGGCAAAACCGTGATGGTGTATGGCCAGACCGAAGTCACCCGCGACCTGATGGCCGCTCGTCGGGAGGCCGGTGCGCAGACGATTTACGAGGCCGGCAATGTCGTCCCGCACGGCATGAAAAGCGACGAACCTTTCGTGACCTTCGAGAAGGATGGCCAGACGTATCGCCTCAATTGCGACTACATCGCCGGGTGCGACGGCTTCCATGGCGTGGCTCGCCAATCGATCCCCGACGACTGCCTCAAGGTATTCGAGCGGGTCTATCCGTTCGGCTGGCTCGGCATTCTCGCCGACACGCCACCGGTGCACGAAGAGTTGGTGTATGCCCGTCACGAACGTGGTTTTGCGCTGTGCAGCATGCGTTCGTCTACCCGTACCCGTTATTACCTCCAGGTGCCGGTCGAGGATCAGGTGCAGGACTGGTCGGACCAGCGCTTCTGGGATGAGCTCAAATCGCGGCTGCCGACCGCCCTCGCCGACGCGCTGGTGACCGGCCCGTCCATCGAAAAAAGCATCGCGCCGCTGCGCAGCTTTGTGGTCGAGCCAATGCAATACGGGCGGATGTTCCTGGTCGGCGACGCGGCGCACATTGTCCCGCCCACCGGCGCGAAGGGCCTGAACCTGGCGGCCAGTGACGTCAGCACGCTGTTCAATATTCTGTTGAAGGTTTACCAGGAAGGACGCGTGGATTTGCTGGGGAAATACTCCGAGATCTGCCTGCGCCGGGTGTGGAAAGCCGAACGGTTTTCCTGGTGGATGACGTCGATGCTGCACCGCTTCGACGAGCATGACGCCTTCAGTCAGCGCATCAGCGAGTCGGAGCTGGACTACTTTGTCAGCTCTGAAGCGGGTAGAAAAACCATTGCAGAAAATTACGTCGGGCTTCCATACGAGGCTATCGAATAGCTTGTTATCGCAGGGTGTGTTATCCATTTTTCCCGCGTCGCGCCGGGAAAAATGGATAACACACCCTGTACACTGGCGAGCATTCCCGCTCGCCCTGCCCCTTGCGGGTCCATCACTGCCCGCAGGTTTTACCGTGACCAATCTCAACCAGCCTGACACGCCCAAGCCAGCCATTCGCAGCGTGCTGATCGCCTTGATGCTGGCGATTTTTCTCGGCGCGCTGGACCAGACCATCGTCGCCGTCTCGATGCCGGCGATTTCCGCGCAGTTCAAGGACGTCAGCTTGCTGGCCTGGGTGATTTCCGGGTACATGGTGGCGATGACAGTGGCGGTGCCGATCTACGGCAAGCTCGGCGATTTGTATGGTCGGCGCAAGCTGATGCTGTTCGGCATGGGGCTGTTCACCCTCGCTTCGTTGTTTTGCGGCATGGCCCAAAGCATGGAGCAACTGGTGCTGGCGCGGATCATTCAAGGCATCGGCGCGGGCGGGATGATTTCGGTCAGCCAGGCGATCATCGGCGACATCGTGCCGCCTCGGGAACGTGGTCGTTATCAAGGCTATTTCAGCAGCATGTACGCGGTGGCGAGCGTAGCCGGCCCGGTGCTTGGCGGTTACATGACCGAGTACTTGTCCTGGCGCTGGGTGTTTTTGATCAATCTGCCGCTGGGCCTCGGTGCCTGGCTGGTGGCCAATCGCACACTCGTCGGGCTGCCGGTGCCACAGCGCAAACCCATCATTGATTACCTCGGCACGCTGCTGATGATCATCGGTTTGACGGCGTTGCTGCTGGGTATCACTCAGGTGGGTCAGGGTCATTCGTGGCGCAGCGCCGAAGTGCTGGCCTTGTTCGGGTCTGCGGTGTTGGTACTGGCGCTGTTCGTCTGGCATGAGCGTGGAGCGCGTGAGCCCTTGCTGCCGATGCACTTGTTCGCCAACCGCAATGCCATTTTTTGCTGGTGCACGATTTTCTTCACCAGCTTCCAGGCGATCTCGTTGATCGTGCTGATGCCGCTGCGCTTCCAGAGCGTCACCGGCGCCGGGGCCGACAGCGCCGCGCTGCACTTGTTGCCACTGGCCATGGGTTTGCCGATTGGTGCGTACTTTGCCGGACGCCGGACCTCCGTCACCGGGCGCTACAAACCGATGATCCTGACGGGCGCTGCACTCATGCCGATGGCGATCCTGGGTATGGCGTTCAGCCCGCCCCAGGCCCTTTGGCTCAGTAGCCTGTTCATGTTGCTGTGCGGGATCGCCAGTGGCATGCAATTCCCGACGTCATTGGTCGGCACGCAGAATTCGGTGGAGCAGCGTGATATCGGCGTTGCCACCAGCACCACCAATCTCTTCCGCTCACTGGGCGGCGCGGTGGGAGTGGCGTTGATGTCGGCACTGTTGCTGGCGCTGTTGCAGGATTCCAGTTTTGCCCACATTGCCGGTTCATCGCTGATTGCCGAGGGCAGCTCGGGCAATGTCTTGCTCGACGGCCTGAACGCCGCGCCGGGGGATGCGCAAAACGCCTTGCGCGCCGAACTGCTGCTGACCTTCAGGCATTTGCTGATGGTCAGTGCGGCGGTGTCGCTGTTGGGGCTGGCGGCGGCGGTGGCCATGCCGAATATGTTGTTGCGGGGGCGAGAGGATAAGGTTCGGTAGTAGACCGAGTCGCGTCCATCGCGGGCAAGCCCGCTCCCACAATAGACCGAGTTGTTCCAGAGAACGCGGTCAACTGTGGGAGCGGGCTTGCCCGCGATAGCGGTTTATCAGTCACTGAGATTCAAGGGCTGTAATACCCGACCGCCACCAGGAAGTGCCCGACCTTTTTAAGGTAGGCATGCTTGTCCTCAACCTTGCCGGTCACCGGGTTTTTCCAGCGGTATGCGTATTCGCCATAATCCTGTTTGGCCATCAACGCCAGGATCGGCTCGCCCACCGGTTTGCCGTCCGGGTCCTTGATCTTGCTGAAGTCGGTATTGATCAGCCGCAGATTGGTGCCGTGAGCCACATAACGCTGGGTGTCCAGGTCGACGACGAATACATACAGGTCATCCTGCAAGTAACCGCCCTTGAGGGAGTTGATGGCGGTCAGCGTACCCTTCTCGTCCTTGGCCAGATCGGTCGCGGCTTTGTTCAGCAGCGCCATGGCCTGTTCCGCTGACGCCCGTGGCAGGTAGTAACCGACCGCGAGGATTCGCGCCCCTACGCGCTGATAGAACACATGCTTGAGCTCGACCTTGCCGTCGGCCCAGTTCTGCCAGCGGTATTCAGCCTCCTGGATGCCATTGCCCTCCGGTACTTTCAAGGCGTCCTTGAAGGCTTTCTGCAAGTCTGGCCCGAGCGTCTCGGTCACGTTCCGTCCGATCAACGCCGCAGACGGCCCACCACTGGCGAGCATTACGCCTTTGGTATCGACCACAAACACGTAGCGCTCTTTGTCGACAAACTCGCCCTGACGGCTGAACGCCGCGAGGGCCTTGTCGCCATTGTCGTGGTAATAGGCCAGGGCTTTCTCCAGCAAGGCCCTGGCAGCCTGGCTGTCTTCTTTTTCGGTGCCGGCAGCGAAAGCCTGGCCCAAGCACAGAAGCAGCATTGCGCCCATCAAGGTCAATTTGTGCAAAACCCCCATTGTGCATCCCTCGTTCTTGTCGATGTTTCAAGAGCGTAGACGGCAATGGGAGATACCCCCAGACTCGTAGCAGCTGTCGAGCCCCAGCGAGGCTGCGACCGGCTGCGAAGCAGTCGCAAAATCTACCGACTCGGTGCTTCAGGTAGACCGAGTTGATCGGATTGACGACTGCTTCGCAGCCGGTCGCAGCCTCGCTGGGGCTCGACAGCTGCTACAAGGCTGCTTGAGGTTTATTGCCGGGCGCGAAGCTGCTGCTGCAGGTTCTGGATTTGGGCCTGAAGGGTGTTGATGTTGCGGGTGACCTGGCCGCGGAACGCGTCGAACTCAGCGGTATTGGTGGAACCTTGCGCAACGGCCGGGCGGTTGTCCTGCAGGCTTTTGAGCACAACCATGTCTTGTTCCAGACGATCAATGGCGGCACTTGGGTTGCCTTGTTTTTTCAGCGCGGCGACGTCGGCGCCAAGGCTTTTCAGTTCGGCCTCGACTTTGCTGGTGTCCGCCGGGGCACTTTTCAGTGCGGTCAATTCGCTGCTCAGCGATTTGAGCTGCGCCTGCAATTGCGTATTGGCCGCCTGTTGTTCGGTGTGCTGGGTGGTGAGTTGCGCCAGACGCTTATCCAGATCGCTGGTTTGCGCGGTCATCTGCGCCAGGCGCTTGTCCAGATCCGAGGCCTGACCGACTACGCCTTGTTGCTGCTTGCCTTGATCCAGCAGCTTGTTTTCCAGGTCTTTGATTTGCAGTTTCAGCGCTTCGCTGTCGCTGGTGACGTTGGTCTGGCTGGCAACGACCTTGCCGGAAATGTCCTGCAAGCGCCCCGCCGCTTCCTCACTGATACGCGCGAAACTTTCCTGGGTGGCCACCAGTTGTTGTTCCATCAGCGAGATCTGCTGAAAGCTCCACCAGGCAAGGCCGGCAAAGGCAAAAAACAAGGCGCCGACCAATGCCCACAGCGCGCCGGTGCTGGCGCTCTTGACCTTGACCACCGGTGCCGGCCGCGAATGCACGCTGGTGCGAGCGGTAGGCGCAAAATCATCATCGTCGAGGCTGTCGGCGCGCAGGCTCGGTACATCATCAAAATCGTCGTTGGCATCGTTACGCATGGACATTGAGTCAACCTTTGTGAAACGCGGTGATGGCTTTATGCGGCGAGTATAAACCCCACTGCCGCACCGATTGACTCCCTACTCCCAACTCGGTTCAGTGCGGGCAGACGACTAGCGCGACGTCAACGCAGGTCTTGAGYCTTCCACCAACTGCAGAATTCATCGAGGGCGGCCCAGACACTGACTTTCGGATCGTAGTCCAGATAATGCCGGGCGCGGCTGATGTCCAGGGTGAAATTTTTGTTCATGACCTGCATGCCCAGCCGCGACAACGTCGGCTCGGGACGCCCCGGCCACAGTTTGCACACACCTTCGTTGAGTGCCGCGACGGTGTAACCCAAACCGTAGGAACGGTAGCGCGTGACTTGTGGGACTTCCATGTTGCGCATGACGTAATTGACCACATCCCACAACGGAATCGGCGTTCCGTTACTGATGTTGTAGGCCTTGCCCAAGGCCGAGCCGCTGGCCAGCAAACTGCTGAGCAACGCTTCGTTGAGGTTGTGCACGCTGGTGAAGTCGACCTTGTTGAGGCCGTTGCCGATGATCGCCAAGCGGCCTTTGCGCTGCATTTTCAGCAGTCGCGGGAAGATGCTCATGTCACCTGCGCCGGTGACGAAACGCGGACGCAGGGCCAGGGTTTCGAGGCCAAACTCCTGGGCCCCGAAGACCTTTTGCTCGGCCAGGAACTTGGTCGCGGCGTAGGGATGTCTGAAACGCTTGGGCACCTGTTCTTCGGTCAACCCCAAGTGGTCGCGACCGTCGAAGTAGATCGACGGCGACGACAAGTGCACCAGGCGTCGAACGCGCTGTTTCAGGCAGGCTTCAACCACGTTTTCAGTGACCTGGACGTTGCCTTGATGAAAGTCCTGATAACGTCCCCACAGCCCCACCGCCCCCGCGCAATGGACCACGGCCTCGACATCTGAACACAGGTCGCGCGCCAGTTCCGGGTCGCTCAAATCGCCCTGAATAAACTCGGCGCCACGGCGCACCAGATGTTCGACGCTTTCGGCCCGGCGACCGTTGACCCGCACGTCCAGGCCCTGCTCCAACGCGAAACGCGCAAAGCGTCCGCCGATGAAGCCGCTTGCGCCGGTGACCAGAATTTTCATGTAGTGCTCCGATGTCTTTCGTTTTGCCTGATTCGTGAGTCTTGACGCTGCCCGTCAGTCCAACGGCACCAGCCATTGCTTCGACGAACGCACCAATTGGTCCGTCAGCAACCCCAGAAGCTGACCGCCATTACGCCAATGATGCCAGTACAGCGGCACATCGATGGGCTTATCTGGCAAAAGCTCGACCAATACACCGCGCTCCAGTTGCTCGCGCACCTGTAATTCAGGCACCAGCCCCCAGCCGAGTCCGGCCTCGGTCAAACGAATGAAGCCTTCTGACGAGGGGCATAAATGGTGTTCGAAACCGCCATCAACCCCCACCGAAGCAAGGTAACGATGTTGCAGGAAATCGTCCGGGCCAAAGACCAGCGCCGGGGTTTTCGCCAGTTGATCGGCACGAACGCCTTGCGGGAAATGCCGGGCGATGAACGCCGGGCTGGCCAATGCCCGATAACGCATGGCCCCCAACAGAACGCTGCGAGCCCCGGCCACCGGGCGCTCACTGGCGCAGACACACGCCGCCACGTCACCGGCACGCATGCGTTTGAGGCCGACGGTCTGGTCCTCGACCACCAGATCCAGCAGCAGGTGTTGTTCGGCGCAAAAATCGCCCACCGCTTGCGCCCACCACGTGGCAAGGCTGTCGGCATTCAACGCAATTCGCAGACGTTCCGGCAGGCCTTCTTCGTCCAGCGCCGGCACCTGGGATTGCAAGTCACGCTCCAGCAGACGCACTTGTTGCACATGGTTGAGCAAGCGCCGACCGATTTCAGTCGGGGCCGGCGGCGTAACCCGCACCAGCACCGGTTGGCCGACCCGCGCTTCCAGCAACTTGATGCGCTGGGAGATCGCCGATTGCGACAAGCCAAGCACCTGCGCGGCCCGTTCGAACCCGGCCTGCTCGATAACGGCAGCCAGGGCAGAGAGTAATTTATAGTCGAACATCAGTTTTCCTAATGAGCGATCAGCATGATTGGTTTTTCTTATACAGGTTAGCAGCCCAGAATGCCCGACAAGCACTTTTGAACAAGGAATACCGACATGGCTGGTGAAACTTCATTGGCAACCTTGCTGCGCAGCATGAGCCCGCAACTCAACGCCGGCGAATACGTGTTTTGCACCCTGCGCGACGGCACGTTGCCGACTGGCCTTGAGATCGTCGGCAGCTTTCGCGAGCAGGAAGGTCTGACCGTGATTCTGGAGCGCTCCCACGCCGAACAGGCCGGTTTCAGCTTCGACTATGTCGCGGCCTGGATCACCTTGAATGTGCACTCGGCGCTGGAAGCAGTTGGCCTGACTGCCGCGTTCGCCACCGCTTTAGGCAAGGCCGGCATCAGCTGCAACGTGATCGCCGGTTACTACCACGACCACCTGTTCGTCGGTCAGGCCGATGCTGAACGTGCCCTGCAAGTACTGCGCGATCTCGCGGCCAACGGGGAGTAATGACGTATGTGGCAAAGTTATGTAAACGGCCTGCTGGTCGCCGCTGGACTGATCATGGCGATCGGCACTCAGAATGCGTTTGTGCTCGCGCAAAGTCTTCGACGCGAACATCACCTGCCGGTGGCAGCGCTGTGCGTGGTCTGCGATGCATTGTTGGTGGCGGCCGGAGTCTTCGGCCTCGCGACGGTCCTGGCGCAAAATCCGACACTGCTGGCGGTCGCCCGCTGGGGTGGCGCGGTGTTTCTGATTTGGTACGGCAGCCAGGCACTGCGCCGGGCCTGCTCAAAACAAAGCCTGCAACAGAGTGAAAACCAGACCGTTCGTTCACTGCGTGCCGTCATGCTCAGTGCGTTGGCCGTCACCCTGCTCAACCCGCACGTTTATCTGGATACGGTGTTGCTGATCGGCTCTCTCGGGGCGCAACAAACCGAGCCCGGTGCTTATGTGGTGGGCGCGGCGAGTGCGTCGTTGCTGTGGTTTTTCACCCTGGCGCTGGGCGCTGCGTGGCTGGCGCCGTGGCTGGCCCGGCCAAGTACATGGCGGATACTCGACCTGCTGGTCGCGGTGATGATGTTTGCRGTGGCGTTTCAATTAATTGTTGCAGGCTGATTATTCCAAAAGGCTCTGGAACCTCTATTCCACACAGTTGTTGCGTGGTTATGCCGCACCCCCGGTGCTATGATCCGATTCCCTGCGCCGCAAAGAGTACAAACTCCCCGGCGCTTGTCTGGCCGCCCGTGATCGGCCTTGCGCTCACCGCAACTGACCTGACTAGGAGAATCATCATGGCTTTCGAATTGCCGCCGCTGCCTTACGCACACGATGCCCTGCAGCCGCACATTTCCAAGGAAACTCTGGAATACCACCACGACAAGCACCACAACACCTACGTCGTGAACCTGAACAACCTGGTGCCAGGCACTGAGTTCGAAGGCAAGACCCTGGAAGAAATCGTTAAATCTTCGTCGGGCGGTATCTTCAACAACGCCGCTCAGGTCTGGAACCACACCTTCTACTGGAACTGCCTGGCGCCAAACGCCGGCGGTCAACCTACCGGCGCGCTGGCTGAAGCCATCAACGCGGCTTTCGGTTCGTTCGACAAGTTCAAGGAAGAGTTCAGCAAGACGTCCATCGGCACCTTCGGTTCCGGTTGGGGCTGGCTGGTGAAAAAGGCTGACGGTTCCCTGGCCCTGGCCAGCACCATCGGCGCCGGCAACCCGCTGACCAACGGCGACACCCCGCTGCTGACCTGCGACGTCTGGGAACACGCCTACTACATCGACTACCGCAACGTTCGTCCGAAATACGTCGAAGCGTTCTGGAACCTGGTMAACTGGAAATTCGTGGCTGAGCAGTTCGAAGGCAAAACCTTCACCGCTTAATCTCGACGCCAGTCAAAAAAACCCGGCTTTTGCCGGGTTTTTTTTCGCCAGGAGAATGTCAGGCCGCTTGAGGGTCAACGTTATCCAAGGCCCGGTTCACCGCCAACTCGGCCAGCATGATGATCTGCTGGATCGCCAGCACGGTGTTTCTCTGCGGGCCGATCAGGTTCGCGGCGAAATCACTGGTCATGACGCTGGCGGAGGCCAGTGACTCGCAGGCCTGGGCCAGGAGGCTTTCGGTGCCCATGTTGGGGGCGACCAGAAACATCGTGCTGGGGCGCGGGGTTTTTCGGTGTATTGGGACGGGGGATCGAGGTAGTAGTCGAGGGCGCGTTTTATGGCTTCGCGGTCTCGCAGGAGTGCTTCGGATTGGGTGTCTTCGGCGGTTGGGGTGGTGGTGTTGAAGGGTGGATCGGGAATTAATTTGTCCATTGAGCATTTCTCCGGCGTTTGAGCCTCCACTTGTCGCTTCTCACACGACGAAGAGGTGGCAGCTATGTGCGAGGTGAGAAGACCGGTTATGGACACCCGGCCGGACCGAAGTCCGCCCGCACACAGCCGCCATAACGCATTTGCCGGCAGCGAATAAGCTGGCGGCGATTATGCGTGTACAGACACTGGATGACCATAAGTTGCCGGGCTCTCACACCCGGTCGCTGAATTTTCAGCGACAGCCAGAGGTTAGAAGGCCCCCTTCCTACCCGGCAACCTGAAAAATGCGTGGGAAATCACTGCGTTTCTTACACATCTTTCATCACACAAAAATGGAACGCGGAGCGTCCCCGGCGGCATTCCCACGCGGAGCGTGGGAACGATCAATTGATGCACACCTGTTAGAGATTGGTTGGCTGCCAGACCGCCATCGCGGGCAAGCCCGGCTCCTACAGAGACTAGGTACACCTGCTAGAAATTGGATGGCTGTCAGGCCGCCTTCGCGGGCAAGCCCGCTCCCACAAAAAGCAAAACAACCCACATCTGCTCTTGCCCCTCACCACTCATCAGGCCGAGCGTTAGCTCGCCTACCGCTTTTGATCTTGATCCACCCGCCCCTTCGGGAGGCTGAGTGGAGGTGTTCATCCGGGGAGTGGCGCGCAGCGCCGTTCGACGCAGTCGAACACGCTGCATGTAGKTCGAAGCGAAGCCGACCGGAGGGCAGTGTCCCCGGATGAATACCGGAGCGAAGGAA
>NZ_JBFUBK010000063.1:0-34185 GCF_056405815.1 Pseudomonas sp. P1_F1_2
AATGCATCGCCGATGGTAGTGTGGGGTTTCCCCATGTGAGAGTAGGTCATCGTCAAGATTAAATTCCGAAACCCCAATTGCGAAAGCAGTTGGGGTTTTGTTTTAGTAGAAGTCACCTATTTTGCTGGCACGTTACGGCTGTAACGGGCTGGTCACAGAATTTCTTGACGACCATAGAGCATTGGAACCACCTGATCCCATCCCGAACTCAGCAGTGAAACGATGCATCGCCGATGGTAGTGTGGGGTTTCCCCATGTGAGAGTAGGTCATCGTCAAGATTAAATTCCAAAACCCCTGTCTGTTAACGCAGACAGGGGTTTTGTCGTTTCAGGACGCCAAAAACCACAGAAACTAAAAAGCCAGCCTCTGGAAATCAGGGACTGGCTTTTCTATTTGTGTCTATTCCCGTTGGTACGCCGTTCGACCGAAGTCCTGGGCATTTCATACAAATTTCTAAGATTTCCCGCTCTGGTGCCGACAGACTGTTGAGACATGCGTGCACCAAAGTAGAGCGGTCGCAGAATGCCGTTTGCGCTGTTACATGGAATGTTGCAACTCGGAACGCATCCCCACTTTCTGCATAAGAAGTCCTATGAAATGAATCTCAAGTTCAGCCATAAAATCTTGTTGGCCGCCTCCGGCGTCGTCGTGCTGGCATTCGCGTTGTTCACTTTGTACAACGACTATTTGCAGCGGAACACCATCCGGCAAAGTCTCGAAACCGCTGTCCAGCAAGCCGGTGATCTGACCGCCAGCAGCGTGCAGAACTGGATGAGTGGCCGGGTGCTGGTTCTGGAGAGCCTTGCGCAAAACGTCGCGCACCAAGGCGCCAGCGCGGACCTTGCGGGCCTGATCGACCAACCGGCTTTCACCTCTAACTTCCAGTTCACTTACGTTGGCCAGGCCAATGGCGTGTTCACGCAGCGTCCTGACGCGAAGATGCCGGACGGCTACGATCCGCGTCAGCGTCCCTGGTACAAACAAGCCGTTGCGGTCGACAAGACCATGCTGACCCCACCTTACATGGCAGCCGTTGGCGGTCTGGTGGTGACCATCGCCATGCCGGTGAAAAAGAATGGCGAGTTGCTTGGTGTAGTCGGCGGTGACCTGAGCCTGGAGACCTTGGTGAAGATCATCAACTCAGTGGACTTCGGTGGTATCGGTCACGCGTTCCTGGTCAGCGCCGACGGCCAGGTGATCGTCAGTCCGGACAAAGACCATGTCATGAAGAACCTGAAGGACATCTACCCGAACGCCGGTGTGCGGATCGAGAAGGGTAATCAGGACGTCACGTTGAACAAGCAGGATCGCATCCTCTCGTTCACCCCGGTGAGTGGTTTGCCGAATGCCCAGTGGTACATCGGTCTGTCGATTGATAAGGACAAGGCCTACGCGCCATTGAGCCAGTTCCGCACCTCGGCATTGATCGCAATGTTCATCGCCGTGACGGCCATTGCAGTGCTGCTGAGCTTGCTGATCAATGTGCTGATGCGTCCGTTGACGACCATGGGCCGCGCGATGCAAGACATCGCTCAGGGTGACGGCGATTTGACCCGACGGCTATCCGTCGAAAGCAACGACGAGTTCGGTGAGCTGGGCGGTTCATTCAATCAGTTTGTGGAACGCATTCACGCCTCGATCAGCGAAGTGTCTTCGGCCACCCGCCAGGTTCATGACCTGTCGCAACGGGTCATGACATCGTCCAACGCCTCGATCATCGGCTCCGACGAGCAAAGCGCTCGCACCAACAGTGTGGCCGCAGCGATTAACCAATTGGGTGCTGCTACGCAGGAAATTGCACGCAACGCTGCTGACGCTTCGCAGCATGCCAGTGGTGCCAGCGAGCAGGCGGACGATGGTCGTCAGGTGGTTGAGCGAACGATTCTGGCGATGACCGAACTGTCGCAGAAAATCAGCCTGTCCTGCACCCAAATCGAAACCCTGAACGCCAGCACCGATAACATCGGGCACATTCTGGATGTGATCAAAGGTATTTCCCAGCAGACTAATTTGCTGGCCCTGAACGCGGCCATCGAGGCGGCCCGTGCCGGTGAAGCGGGTCGTGGTTTTGCGGTGGTGGCGGATGAGGTACGCAACCTGGCGCACCGCACGCAGGAGTCAGCGGAGGAGATCCACAAGATGATCACCTCGCTGCAGATCGGTTCTCGTGAAGCGGTGACCACTATGAACGCCAGTCAGCTCTCCAGTGAACAGAGCGTCGAAGTGGCTAACCAGGCGGGCCTGCGACTGGTCAGCGTGACCCGGCGCATCGGCGAAATCGACGGTATGAACCAATCAGTCGCGGCGGCCACCGAAGAGCAGACCGCCGTGGTGGAAACGCTCAACGTCGACGTCAATCAGATCAACCTGCTGAACCAGCAGAGCGTGGCCAACCTCAATGAAACATTGAAGGATTGCGATGCCTTGTCTCAGCAGGCGAACCGGTTGAAGCAGTTGGTTGATAGCTTCAAGATCTGATTCAAAACCGCGTTATCGTTCAATCGCGGGCAAGTCGCACCGCCGCTCCCACAGGTTTCCGGTGATCCCTGTGGAAGCAGACTTGCCCGCTATGGCGGTAGATCAATCACCACCGAACGAAAGCCCTACGCAAACAACTTCAACACATTGTTCATCGCATCATCGGCAAACCCCTGCACAAAGTCCTTGAAGCCCGGCAGTGCCTCGGCACCTCCCTGCGCCGGCTCGGCGATGATGGTCCAGGTCGCGCGGGACTTGCCCGCGCCCAGGGGCTCAACGCTCATCGCTGCCCACAAATTGGCCACGCCCAACGTGTTGTAGATCGTGGTCCAGGTCATGTTCAACGCGTGGTCATTTCGCGAGTTGAGTTGTTCGACCACGAGGTTGCCGTCCTTGAAGAATTTCTTGCGCAAGGACGACACGCCTTCACCCGTCATTTCGATGTGCGACAGCGCCGGAATGAACCGATCGAAGCCGGCAAAGTTGCCGACGATTGCCCAGACTTCCTTGGCATCGGCCGGCACTTCCACCGAGGACACGACGTGGCAGCCTTGAGGATTTTTGATCAGGGTATCGGGTTGCAGAGTGCTCATGGTTTTGCTCCGTTTGGGTTGAATCAGATGAAGTTGATTTCTTTCAGGTAGTCGCAGCCACGACGCAGCAGCGCCGGGGATTTTTCCGGGTAATGCGCACCCATTTGCCGCACGCCGGCCTGGGCGTTGTCGTGGCCGATCATCGAGATGTCGCCGATGTCTTCTTCAAAGCCGTTGAGGTAAAACCCGAGCACGCCGAACAGAGCGTTGTCGCTGTCGACCCGGTCCAGTTGCTGCTGCCAGTCGGCGACGCTGACCATGGAGAACTCCCGCCCGGCCTCGCGAAAGGACGCCACGTAGTCGTCCCAGCTCAGGGGCTCGGGGTTGTGCAGGTTGAACACCGCTTTTTCAGGCTGATAGCGGCTGGCATGGAAGGCGATGAAGCGGGCGAGAAAATCCACCGGCATCAGGTCGAAATTCAGCGCGAACTCCGGTACACGACCGAGCTGGATCGAGCCTTTGAGCATCAGCATCAAGCGGTTTTTATGCGGCTGGCAGACGCCGGTCAGGCTGTTGAAACTGATGTTGCCGGGGCGATAAAGGTTGACCCGCACCCCACGCTCGCGCGCCCGTTCAAGAATCCGTTCGCCAACCCACTTGGAGAGGTTGTAGCCGTTCTTGATGTAGATCGGCGGGGTCGGCGCGGCGGGTAACTCCAGGACTCGGCCATCGGCGGTAATCGTGCTGGAGGCCGAGAGTGTGGAGACGAAATTGAAAATTTTCTTGCTGCGCCCTTCACACAACCTCAGACACTCGAAAATCGGCTCGACGTTGTCCCGCGCCAGCGACTCGTAATCGAGTACGTGATTGACGTTGGCCGCGTTGTGCACCAGTGCACCAAACTCTTGGTCGAGGCGCTCGTAAACTTCACAGGAAAGCCCCAGGAATGGACGGGCAATGTCCGCTGCGTAAACCCGCACCCGACTCAGGTCCAGATGCTCCAAGCGGTTTTCGCGCAAGGCATGAGCAAAGCGCTCAGCCGCCGTTTGCCCCCCGCCATCGCGCACCAGGCACGCGACTTCCGTTGCGCCCCAACCCAATAGCGCCTCGACAATGTGCACACCGACAAAACTGTTGGCGCCGGTGACGATCACCTTGTGCACATCGCCCATTTTGCTGACCGGCAACGGCTGAATATCCAGCTCACGGAAAGCATCGGCCAGTGCCTTTTCGCTCAGCACTTCTTCAGTACCAGAGCCACGCACCAAGGTCGCCAACTTCGCAATGGTCGGCAGCTCGATGAAGCGATTGATGGAGATGCTGCGACCAAACTCCTCACGTAATCGCAGCAACATGCGCGACAACAGAATCGAGTGGCCGCCCAGATTGAAGAAGCTTTCGTCGGTAGAAATATCGCTGACCGGCAGCTCCAGCAACTCGGCCCAGATCTCCAACAGCAGCCCCTCATCGGCACTGGCCGGCAAACGTCGCGTGGTGTTTTCCAAGACGCTGACCGGCATTGAAAGCAACGCCTTGCGGTCGACTTTGCCGTTGCTGGCGAACGGCATGCTTTGCAATTCGGTCCAGGCGCCGGGTTGCATGTAGTCCGGCAAAAACTGCACCGCGTGAGCCTTCAAGGCTTCGCGAGCGGCTCCGGGTCGGTCTTCCTGAGGCTGTGCGAGGAAAGCCAGAATGCGCCGCTGACTGTCGATGACCACCGCCACCTGGCGGAACAACTGGCTGTCGCGCAGGCAGCGCTCGATCTCTTCCGGTTCAACCCGAAAGCCGCGAATCTTCACCTGGTTATCCCGGCGACCACACAGCTCGACGCCGTCGCCGGTCCACTTCGCCATGTCGCCGGTACGGTAGGCGCGCAGGGTTTGGCCGCCTGACACATTCAGGTTCAGATAGCGCTCAGCGGTTTGCTGCGGGTTGTTCAGATACCCGAGGCAAACCCCCGGACCGATGATGTACAACTCGCCTACCGTGTGGTCGGTGACCGGTTGCAAGTCTTCATCGAGGATCAGCACCTGGCTGTTGGCAATTGGCGCGCCGAGGGTTCGATTGCTGTCACCGGTACGCAACTGTCGCGCGGTAATCAGCACCGTGGCTTCGGTCGGGCCATACAGGTTGTAGAGCTTGCCCTGGCGCGTCAGTTGCTCGATTACCCAGGGTTCGCAAACGTCGCCGCCAGTCATCACATGAGCCAGCACCTGCAACTGATCCAGCGGCAGAATGCTCAACAAGGCCGGTGGCAAAAAACCGTGGCTGAGTTGTCGGTGGCGGATCAGTTCGACCAGTTGCAAGGGGTCACGACGTTGATCGTCACTGGGCACGACCAGTTCGGCGCCCTGAAGCAAGGTCGGGAAAATGTCGATCAGCGATGAGTCGAAACTCAACGAAGAAAACTGCAGCACCCGACTGTGCTCGGTGAGTTGCACGTAGTCGGCATACCACGCCGTGAAATGCGCGAGGTTGGCCTGACTGAGCAGCACGCCTTTGGGATGCCCGGTGGTGCCCGAGGTATAGAGCGCCATGCACGGCGCATCGAGATCGGGTCGGTGGCGCATCAACGGTTGTTCGAGGTCCGCGTCTTCGGCGTTGATACGGCTGATGTCCAGCCCCGGCGTGTCATCGGCAAGTGGATGCTGGCCGTCATGCAGCAACAACACGGCCCCGCCATTGGAAAGAATGTACTGCTGACGTTGCAGAGGATGGCTCGGCTCCAGCGGCAAATACACCGCGCCGCTGCCGAGAATCGCCAGGATCCCCGCATACAGCGCGCTGCATTTGGGCAGGCAGATTGCGACCACCAACGGCCCTTCATGTTGATCGAGCAGTGGTTGCAAACGCTGCTGGATCGCACGGCTGTGCGCGTGCAATTGCCGATAGCTCAGCGTCGTCTCGCCGATCGTCAGCGCGGGGCGCTCGGCCGACTGGTGGAGGCGTTGTTCGAGACGCTCGATCATCGAGATCTGAGCCAGCTTCAGCAGCCAGGATTGCTCGGTCAGGTTGAGCGCGTGGACGAAGGCCAGGTGTTCCAGAAACAGCAGGTTTTCCACCCGCTCAAAATGAGCGGGAGCGGCCGGTTCGGTGTGCAGGAAATAGTCGGCATCGCGGGAGAAGCGGCTGACCAGCAGCGCGACGTGATCCAGCAACTCTGCCATGGCTCGCAGGCGCAATGCCTGGCCATTGCCGCCAGGTTCGTCGGCGATCGGTATGCGAGTGAACAAGGCAGAGTTATACGTGCACAACACGTCCAGCGGCGGCAAACCGCAAACCTGCGATGCGCCGACACCCAGTTGCAGCGTCAGTCGCGGTGTTGCGTCGAAACCGGCAAACGGCAGACTCGCATCGTCGATCAGCAAATCAAACGACGACTGCTCGTTGAGCGCGTCGAACCGCACTAACGAATGACCGTGCTGTTCAAGTTCCAGCGCCAGGTCGGTCAAGGCCTGGCTTTGCCCAATGAGCAAAATGTCGAGACGTCTCATGGTGTTCTCCTCGTTAGACCAGGTAGTCGCAGAGGGCGTCTTGCACGCACGGCGAATCGAGCAGCGAACTGCTGCGGAAAAACCGCACGATGTTGGCGACTAACGGGTGATGACGGTTGATCGGGAAGGCCAGTCCCGAGACTTCGCGCTTGAGTGCCTGACGAGCCGTCTCGCTGATCTGCAAGGACTCGATCAGGCGCAAGTCGAAGGACTTCTGAATGTCGTTGGTCAGGTAATGGCCAATGAACACCGGTAGAATCTGCGCAATGCAATGGCGATCGTCTTCGCTCGCGGTGTGCCAGTAGATGCGCACCAGCCGCGCCCAGAAGCCGGAGTGGCGACCTTCGTCGAGCAAGTGATCGGCCATCAGGCCTTTGATCGACTGCTTGACCGTGTCGTCCTTGGCAAACGCCGCGACATCGCCGGTCACGGTGTTCTCGGCAATGGCCACGCAAATCAATTCGACGGGGCTGCGCAGGCGCTCCGGCGCGAGCGCCACGGCTGCCGGAATGGCTCGACTGAGTTCGATTTCATCTGGCAGCACCATCGGCGCGATGCCGGTCAGGGCGATGGTCTGCTGCATGAAGTCCATGGCGACCAAGGCGTGGTAATCCTCGTCCACCACCACGGTCATGGCGTCGTAACGGCAGGCGAACGGGAACGCCACGGCGAAGCGATTCTTGGCGATGCTGCGAGCGGTCTTGTCGACGATCTCGGTTTCGAAAATCACCACATCATTGATGAACTTGTAGAGCGTCTGCACCAAGGCGAAGTCCCGTTGCTCCGGGCATTCGCGCAGGAAGGTTTCGTTCAGCACCAGCGGTTGGCGACTCAAGGGATAGATCAGCTTGTCGTCGTTTTCCAACATCCGCCGTGGGCGAGTGCGGATCGTCGCGCGGCTCTCCCAGGCGTCGGCGAAGGATTGGTAGTCGGCGGCGTTCATGCGCTCACCTCCGGCAAAGGCTCGCCCATGCTCAGACGCAGGCCGTCCCACAGTGCGATGCGACTTTCTACGGCGGCAATGGCGCTGGCATAGACGTCTTCTTCGCGTTGCGGATTGCCATCGACCAACCGGGCGAGCAGTTTTTCCGCTGCCGGGCCATGGTCTTCGGAGTCGACTTCGATGTGCCGCTCCAGGTAGTAACGGAAGGTCGGCGCTTGTTCGATGCCAATACCCCAATCGTCGAGAATGCGCTGGAACATCTGCGGAATCACACTCTCACGACCATGTAAAAACGCCGCGGCAACACTGTGCCCCGGGGCATGCAACGCCGTGTGCAAGGTGTGCCGCACGAACTGCGCCGCCGCCGGATCAACGTCCACGCTTTGCAACGCGACGTCGTAGCTAACGCCTTCTTGTTGCAACGCGACAAAGCGCTCCACCGCGACCGTACTGGCGCCGACTTCGCGCATCGCATCCAGATACAACTCAAAATGGCTGTAATGACCGTGGGCAGGACGATCATCGGACTCTTCACCCAACACGATTTCATTGATCAGGCGCGCGGCCTGCGGATCTCGTGGCGGTAGCCAGGGCAGTTGAACGCAGGTCAGTTCTTGTTGCAGGCGCTTGGTGAGCGACATGAAATCCCACACGGCAAATACATGGGTTTCCATAAAGCGTTGAAGTACCGACAGCGAATGTATTTCAGAAAAGATCGGGTGCGCACTAAGTTCTGCTTTCTTCTGGTTGAGGCGGTCTTTATTCGGCTTCATGAGCGAACCTATATGTGATCGAAAGTGCGATTAAGGAAGTTTCGGCCAATAAGCCTCTGTCGTTTAAAGTTTTCTGTGGGCGAGCAAAGGCCTCAGGCTAATGGGTCTGTATGAGTGAGTAGTGGTCCGCAGATAAAGGGTTGCAGGCCTGTATTCAGTGCGGCGAACAAAAACTAATACACGAATAAAGTATCCGGCAAGTTATTTTTTAATTAAATTAAAGTTCATATTTTTCGAGTGTGACAAGTTCCGATAAAACTTTGGGTTTAAGTTTTATTTGGACGTAGTTGCTCCTTTCGACTAATGAAAGTCAAAATTCAAATGAAGAGTGAATGCCTCACTCGTAGCAACTTTCTTAGTTAAATCAATGAGGTGACTTTAGAGGGTGGAAGTTGGCCGGGACCAACGCCGGTGCTTCCGTTCCCGTGACAAGACTCCTTCCTTAGGTTCTTGGTGCGGGGACTGTTGCACAGGTGCGCAGCGTCGCCCGTTCATTGGTTGTTGGCAGTCCAAGAGTGAGCGTAAATCACGGCAGCCGCTATCGCTGAGATGTCATCTTCTCAGTGCAATAACGGGGCTTGGGAGGGGGAAATCGAGGGCAAGGCTTTAGCGTGGGGTTCTGCGCCGTCGTGACAAGCGAAAACGAGCAGTTTGATCTGCTCGCTCAACTGGCCAGAACGGTTTACCGGGAGGTTTTCTTGTTCAGCGCTTCAGGGCTGGCGAGGTAGCGTGTAATGACCTCGACACCCCGATTGAGGTGATTCTCGAGCATCGTTACCGCGCGCTCGATGTCGCGGTCTTCCACCGCCAGTAACATCGCTCGGTGATCATCCTGGGACAGTTTGCCCAAGCCCATCGCTTCGAGGTTGAAGCGCAGGAAGCGTTCTTCCTCGTTCAACCCTTCTTCTATCAGACCGAGAAGGCGACGGTTAGGCGCCTTGACGTACAGCGACATGTGGAACAGGCGATTGAGCCGACCGATCTCCGAGTAGTCGTGCTCTGTCTCCATGTCGTCGATATGACGGGCCGCTGCTTCGAAGTCTTCTTTCTCAAGCAGTGGAATCGACAGTCGCAGCGCTTCAGATTCCAACAAAATCCGCAGTGCATAGGTTTCAACCGCATCGCCCTGCACCAGCGGTGCGACGACGGCGCCTTTGTGGGCGACAACGTTGAGCAGCGCCTGGGCTTCGAGCTGGCGCAAGGCTTCGCGCACGGGCATGCGGCTAACCCCGAACAAATCGGCCAGGTCTTGCTGGCGCAATGCAGTGCCGCAAGGGATGCGTCCATCGAGAATCGCCGCGCGCAGCGTTTCTTCGATCACCGAACGTGCAAGGTGGGCGGGAATAGGCCCGCTGACCTTGATGCTGCTGAGAGGGTTGGTCTTTTGTGGCACTACTACGCACCCTATTCGACTGAAATATTTGGATCCAAATGGACACTAGAGACTGCAATGGAGCTTGTCAAACAAGTCAGGTTTTTCAATCGCACTCTTTTTATGTCAATCACAATACAAGTCTAGCGTGCCGTTCGTGATTGCACCGTGCCATTGTCTTTTATCGGGCTAACCTGCACCATCGGCCGAATACCATTTGCCTGATCTGGATGCCTCGCATTGGCGGTACGTTTCGCGATCCCACGGACTTTGCGCTGGCTGTGCTGTGCGCTGCTACTGGCCGGCCTCATGCTGGGCGGCTTGCAGGCCGATTGGGATTTTTCGCTGATCAGCCGCCGTGCGCAAGCCTTATACGGACCGTTAGGTGAAGGGCAGCAACGGATCGATGCCTGGCAGCATTTGCTGGCCACTCAGAAGCAAGTCAGCGAGCAAGAACAGCTCAAAGTGGTCAACCTGTTCTTCAACAAGCAGGTGCGTTACGTCGAGGATATCGATCTGTGGCACGAGGTCGACTATTGGGAAACGCCCATCGAAGCGCTGTGGAAGGGCGCCGGTGATTGCGAAGATTATGCGATTGCCAAGTATTTCAGCCTGCGTCATCTCGGCGTCTCCAGTGACAAGTTACGCATCACCTACGTCAAGGCGTTGCGCCAGAATCGGGCGCACATGGTGTTGACCTACTATTCGAGCCCCGAGGCCATGCCGCTGGTGCTCGACAGCCTGATCAACGAGATAAAACCAGCCAGCCAGCGGACCGATCTGTTACCCGTCTACTCTTTCAATGCCGAAGGTCTGTATTTGCCCGGCGCCAAGGGCAATAAAAAAGTCGGCGACACCAAGCGCCTGTCCCGCTGGCAGGACGTGTTGAAGAAAATGCAGGCCGAAGGTTTCCCGGTCGAAACGACTAACTAGGAGCACGCGCTCAGATGTCTTTGTTCAAACAGCTGTTGATCGCAATCTGTCTGTTCCTGGTCGTCGCCTTCACCGGTAGCTTCATGGTCAGTCTGGAAAGCTCGCGCACGCAGTACGTCAACCAGTTGCGCTCCCACGCCCAGGACGCCGCGACGGCACTGGCGCTGTCCCTGACGCCGAACATCGACGACCCGGCGATGGTCGAGCTGTTGGTGAGCTCGATTTTCGACAGCGGTTACTACGCAAATATTCGCGTGGTCGACCTGAGCAACGACCAAACCATTGTCGAACGCAGCGGGATTCCGGCGGTGAACAACGTGCCGGACTGGTTCGTCAAAATGATCGGCCTTGAAGCCGCGGGCGGCGATGCGATTGTCAGCCGGGGCTGGGAGCAGGCGGCACGGGTCGAGGTGGTCAGCCACCCGATGTTCGCGTTGGCCAAGTTGTGGCAGAGCGCGTTGGGCAGTCTGGGCTGGTTGTTGCTTTGCGGCGCTGTGAGCGCGGCGCTGGGCGCGTTGTTGTTGCGCCGGCAATTGAAGCCGCTGGACTACATGGTCCAGCAATCCCACGCCATCGCCCGCCGCGAGTTCCTCAGCCTGCCGGAACTGCCACGCACCCCGGAACTGCGCCGCGTGGTGCAGGCAATGAACCAGATGGTCGAGAAGCTCAAGGCGCTGTTCCAGGAGCAGGCCGAGCGCAGTGAAAAACTGCGGGTCGAGAGCTATCAGGACAACCTGACCGGGCTGGCCAACCGTCGTTATTTCGAGATGCAATTGAACGCCCGGGTGAGCAACCCGGAGCAGGCCAGTTCGGGATATCTGCTGCTGTTGCGGGTCAAGGACCTGGCCGGATTGAACCAGCGGTTGGGCGGCCAGCGTACCGACCAGTTGTTGAAAGCCGTGGGCGAGCAGTTGTCCCGCGAGTGTGCCAAGTACCCCGAAACCCAAAACCTCGTCACGCGGATTCGCGGCGGTGAGTTCGCTGTGCTGGCGCCGGGGCTGGTGCGTGAAGAAGCGTTGCAACTGGCGCAGAACCTCGACAGTGCCTTGGCGAGCCTGCATGCGACAGGCGCCACCGATGTGGCCTCGGTGGCGTCGATCGGGTTGGCGCCTTTCGTTCATGGCGACTCGCCGCAAGCGGTGCTCGGGCTGGGTGATCAGGCGTTGGCCCAGGCGGAAGCCCAGGGCGAGCCGAGTTGGGCGTGCCTGGATCACAGCGCATCGGCCAGTGTCGGCGATGACCATCATGCGTGGAACAACTTGCTGGACCAGGCGTTGGAGCAGCGGCGGTTCCAGTTGTATTTCCAGCCGGTCGTGGCCAGCCAGGACACCCAGTTGGTGCTGCATTACAAAGTGCTTTCGCGTTTGCTCGACGAACAGGGGCAGACCATTCCCGCCGGGCGCTTCCTGCCATGGCTGGAGCGTTTTGGCTGGACCGCGCGGTTGGATCGACTGATGCTGGAATTGGTGCTTGAGCAGATGGCCGACCACGAAGAGTCGCTGGCGTTGAACCTGTCGTCGGCGACGTTGGGCGATCCGCAGGCGCTGAATAAAATCTTCGAGATTTTGCGCGCCCATTCCAATCTGGGCCCGCGCCTGACGCTGGAAATCGGCGAGGAACAACTGCCAGAGCAAGCGATGCTGGAAGAGCTGACGCGGCGCCTGCGAGAACTCGGCTTCTCCTTGAGCCTGCAGCGCTTTGGCGGCCGCTTCAGCATGATCGGCAACCTGGCGCGGCTTGGCTTGGCCTACTTGAAGATCGATGGCGGTTACATCCGGGCGATCGATCAGGAGAGCGACAAGCGCCTGTTCATCGAAGCGATCCAGCGCGCGGCGCACAGCATCGATTTGCCGCTGATTGCCGAGCGGGTCGAAACCGAAGGGGAGCTGTCGGTAATTCGGGAGATGGGGATTTATGGGGTTCAGGGGCAGTTGTTTGGTGAGCCCAAGCCTTGGCAGTGAGGCTGATGCCCTCATCGTCGGAACGCCGCCCGGAGCCGGCAGATCTTCAGTGAACACAGACTGTGTGAACGACCAAAATCTCTGTAGGAGCCGAGCTTGCTCGCGATGGCGTCCGTGCAGTCACCGGAAAATCTGAAGGCAAATTCCTAGGAGATTTCCTTCGAGTTGCGTCGGTTTTGGTGAACTTGTTCCGGGTAATGGGCAGGTCTAGTCTGGCCTTGTCACTGAAAATTCGGTGACACGGACGTGCAAGTCCGACCAAACTGTTTAGGTTGCGTATTGCCATATCTCACGATGAGCATTTGTATGCTCGCTGCTTTATGGCGGCTGCGCGCAGGAGATCTTCGGATCTGCTGGGTGTCCTAAACAGTCCCGGTCTTGCACACCTGCGCATGGCCGCCACCCTATTCGCGTGCAAGCGAACGGTGACGGTCTCAACTGACTGTTTAGGAGTTTTTCTTATGTTCAAAGTAACGCCCAATCCGCCTTCTCCCCGCAGAGGCCATCTCTTCACCGTCTCCCCCGACATCCCCACCGAAGCCCTTCTCGCCAACGCCTCCGAAGACCTGCGCTCCATCAGCGCCATCGCCGCCGATCTTGCAGACGATGTAGAAGACTCACGCCGCTGTGTCGCGCTGGGGCTTAGCCGGATAGCCGATGGGGTTCATTTATTGGTGGAGCGGGCGCTGGATCACCTTGAATCGCCAGAGTTGGCGCCGGGTTCGGAAGGATTGCCAGGCTAGTTCTTGATCGTTCCCACGCTCTGCGTGGGAACGCAGCCCGTGACGCTCTGCGTCACATCGGTGCCAGGCGCAATGCCGGTGGCGAGGCTGGAACCGGAACGCGGAGCGTCCCTTGAGGCATTCCCACGCGGAGCGTGGGAACGATCTGGAACGACCGAAATCCCTGTAGGAGCCGAGCTTGCTCGCGAAGGCGCCAGAACAGACACCAAAAAAGGCGGGGCCTTAGATCAACCCCGTCTCTTCATCATCAATCAAATGGCTCAACCCGCCCAAGGCTTCACGGGCCTGGGTCCGGTCCATCAACTTGGCCTGTGCCGCTGGCGGCAGGTCGGTGACGCGGATCACGCCTTTGCTGGTCAGCACCTGGATCAAGTCGTCGAGTACCCGGATCATTTCCAGGTCGCTCTGCTTGAGCTGTTTGAGGCTGGTCTCCATCACTTCGTTGGCATACCAGGCCTGGATTTCATGGTGGTCAGCCGGCAGCGTTTCCGTGGCCTCGGCGTAGGCCGCGGCTTCCACGCGCACTAACTGGCCTTGCGCATCGCGTTGCACGTAGAACATTGAGCATCCCTCAGAAATGGACCAGCGTCATGCTGTCAGCAGCATAGGCCAACTGGACGCGAGTATGCGGTGCGGCGACGAAATCGTCACCGTGGTGAAGGTCGCAAACGTGACGGCGGCCCCATAAGGGCGGCCGTTTTTCGTTTGATCAGCTGTTGTTGTGGTCGATTTTGATGGTCGGGTCGCTRCCGGCAATCAACGAGTTGATGTTGGCGCTGGACCAGTTGTTGCCTTCGAGCTTGATCGTCACGTCCGGTGTCGCGGCTGCCGCGTCGCCGGAGTTGAACTTGCCGCCCGAGCTGACTTGCAGCGACGACACGCCATCGACGGTGCTGATTTTCAGGAAGTTGTCGATGGTGCTGCCGCTCTCGCCCTGCAACAGATCACCCAGGTCAATGCGGTCACCTTCGCTGGCCTTGAAGTCCTTGATCACGTCATTACCGGTGTCGCCAGACTTCCACACGAAGGTGTCGCCACCCGAACCGCCAATCAGGATGTCGTTGCCCTGGCCGCCCATCAGCGAGTCGTTGCCAGTGCCGCCGAGCAGGATGTCGTTACCCTTGCCGCCGTCGAGGCTGTCGTTGCCCCCCGAGCCGAAGAGGATGTCGTTACCCGCGCCGCCCAACAATGTGTCGCTGCCGTCATGGGCGCCGGACACATCAAACGCGGTGTAGTGCTCGGTGATGAACTGGTGCACGTTGCTGGTGGTGACTTTGCTGACGTCGACGCCGGTCTGCTGGGCAACGAACGCCTGCATCGCCTGATAACCCTCGCCGGCAACGCCGTTGAAGCTCACGAGGTCGCCGAACAGGATGTCATTGCCGTCACCGCCATTGACCGTGTCGGAACCTGGTTGTGTCGCTTCGGTGTGACCGATGATCGAGTTGGCCAGGTTACTCGGATCAATGTTGGTTTGCGGCGCATGGTCCGAGTCGTACGGTTTCAGGTCGGTAAGGGTGACACCCTTGTTCAGACCAATGGCTTCAACGTTGGACACATTGCTCAGCAGCGCGAAGCTGGAGGTGGAGTTATCGACGAGGGTCTGTGTATTGCCGCTGTCCGTCAGGGTCGACAACTCGTAAGTACCATCGCCCTGCGCGTGAATGGTGCCCACGTCGCTGGCTTTCCAGTTCTTGGAGCCTACCAAGGTGTACAGCGTCGCAAACCCGTCACTGTCGATGGTCAGTTTGTGAGTACTGTCGATTGTCGTGGAGAAGGTATCGCCCGGCTTGTAATTGCTGGTTTTCACCACGTCATCGAGCTTCACGCTGCCGTACAGCGTCGGGTTGGGCTGCTCGCCCGTCTGGTAGTAGTTCGGCTGGCCGTCGGTGATGAAGTACGTGAGGTTCTTCGCCCCGGTGTTGGCCACGGCGGCGGCGCTCTGGAACCAGTTGGCCGTGGTTTTGAATACATCTTCGTAGTTGGTCACGCCGCCGGACGACATCGAGTCCAGTACCGATTTGAGCAAGGTCAGGGCATCCGGATTTTTCAGGTCGACCGATACCGATCTGTTGACCTGGGTATCGAAGTCCACCAGGAAGATGTTCACCGTTCCTGAGTTGCCGCCCATGCTCTGCTTGAGGGTGTTGAACACCGACGTCAGCGAGTCTTTGGCGGCGTTGATCGACGACGAACTCATGCTGCCCGAACTGTCGACCATGAACGCGATGTTGTAGTTGGTGCCTGGGACCACGGTCAGGCCGCCGATGTCGGCGACTATGATGTCGTTGCCGCCGGTGCCGGTGATGGTGTCACTGCCGGACGTTGCGGTAATGGCGTTGTAGGTCGCCGGATTAATCGTGATCGGAATCTGGGTCGTACTGGTGGCGGAACCACCCTGGCTCTCGGTCGAGACGGCCGTAAATGTCAGCGTGTTGGTGCCGGTGGCATACGGTGCCGGGGTGTAGCTCAACTTGCTCATATCCCAACCGCTGAGGTTGTCGATGGCACCGTTAGCGGTTGTGCTGGTGAAGGTGTGCGTGCCGTCGGTCAGCGTCGCGCCAGCCGGGATGCCGCCGATCTTGGTGATGGTCTGGATTTCAGAGCCATCTTTGTCTGCCGACGTTACAGTCAAGCCCAGCGCAATGCTGCCATTCTCGGCCACTTGGGTGGTGGTGGCGGACACGGTCGGTGTATCCGCGACCGGGGTCACACTAATGTCCAGCGTGGTGCTTGAGCCGGTGTTGGTGGTGTAGGTCACCGTCGGCACCTTGCCGCTCCAATTGTCGGCCGGGGTAAAGCTGTACTCACCGTTGGCACCGATGGTCAGCTTGCCAACGTTCGCGAGGTTGGCAGTCCCCCCTGCGGTGTACTCGGTGCCACCCACCGTGAACTTGGCCACGGTCAGGACGTTATCCACATCGCGGTCATTGGTCAGTACGTTACCGGTGGCGACCTTGTCCTCGAGGACGGTATTGAGGTCGGCAGTCAGCATACTAGGGTCGTCGACCGGCGCGACGTGCACCACCAGTGGCACCGAGGTGCTGGCGGGTGCAGCATCGCCGTCTTTGGCGATGGCCGTTACGGTCAGGTTGATGTCGCCATTGAAGTTCGCCGGCGGTGTCAGTTTAAGCGTGGACAGGTTCCAACCCGTGATGTCCACCGAGGTCTTACCATCGACAGCGCTGAAGGTGTGGCTTCCCGTACCGTCGGTGAGTGTGGAACCTGCAGGCAAGTTGCTCAGTGTGATGGACTTGAGTGTTTCCGAACCATCGACGTCAGTGGTCTTGGCGACGATGGTGGACAACAGGATCGCGTTGTCTTCCAGGCCCGAGTTGAGCATCTGAGTGACGTTGATGTTGTCCAGAACGCCGCCCAGACTGTTGCTGTCCCCGGCGCGGAACTCGAGTTTCTGGGTGCCATCGACAGTGACCGGAATGTCAAAGCTGTAATGCTGCATGCCGGGGGTCGCGGTGTTCAGGGTGCCAATGAGTTGGCTTCCCCAGTACACGTTGATGAGCGAATCAGCCACACCCGCACGCGGTGCATAGTCGAACGATACGTTATAGGTGGTGCCGGCCTTGGCAGCGATCTCGGTGTAGAGATTGCTGGCATCGCCCGCATTACGTTCCAGTTCGATGACCTGGTTATCACCACCCGCACCGTAAACGCTGGCCTTGCCGATTTCGACCATGCCACCGTTGTTGTCTGTGTGCCATGCGCCGTTGCCGAGCTGGCTGACATTGACGTCGCCATAGGTGTTCAGCGCTACTTCCTGGAGGTCAGTCGAGATGACTGTCCCGCCACCGGTCAGCGTCAGGCTCGGGGTATCGGTTACGGGGGCGACTACGATGGTGCCGGTCGCCGAAGACGCAGAAGGCAGGCCACCGTCGTCGGTCGCTTTGTAAGTGAAGCTGGTGGTGCCACTCCAGTCGGCGGTGGGCTTGAAGTAAACCGTTGCGCCGTTGCCGGTGGCGGCGATCACGCTGCTGGTGGTCAACGCAATGGTCCCGGCGGCGTCCGCGTAAAAACTGCCCTTGGCTGTCAAGCTGGTCAGGGTGAAGTGATCGATGTTGCCGTCAATGTCATTGCCGCCGAGCTGCACGGCGATCAAATGATCTTCATCACCTTGGGCGAAAGTGGAATTGACGGTCGGCGCGTCGTTGACCGGCGTGACGGTGATGTTGAGCGTGCTGGTGGAGCCAGTGTTAGTGGCGTAGGTGATGGTCGGCGCGGTGCCGTTCCAGTTTTGCGCAGGGGTGAAGGTGTAGTCGCCGTTGGCGCCGATAGTCACCTTGCCGATCCCGTCAATTGGCGCGCTTTGACCCGCGTTAAAGACACCGGTGACACCTTGTACGGTGAATGTCGCGACACTCAGCGTGTTGTCGACATCGTGGTCATTTTCGAGCACGTTGCCTGTGGCTGCGTGGTCTTCAGTGACCGTGCTGGTGTCCTGGATCAGGACGCTCGGGTCATCGACCGGGGCCACGTGTATCACCAGTGGCACCGAGGTGCTGGCTGGAGCGGCAGTGCCGTCCTGGGCGGTGGCCGTTACGGTCAGGTTGATGTCGCCATTGAAGTTCGTCGGCGGTGTCAGTTTGAGCGTGGCCAGGTTCCAGCCGGTGACATTGGCTTCGCCGAAGGTTCCGGTGCCGTTCATGGTGAAGGTGTGGCCCGGCGCGCCATCGGTGAGGACCGAGCCTGCCGGGATGCCGCTGATTTTCACGCTCAGGCTTTCGGAACCGTCGGTGTCGGTCAGTGCTGCCTTGATTGCAGACAGTTGAATGCTGGTGTCTTCGGCACCCGCATTGAACGTGTAACCGTCGTAGTAGCCTTCGCCATTGCTGCCGTGCAGGTCGGAAACCGTCAAGCCGGCGTGGGTAAGGTCGGCAACGCCGGTATACAGCGCAACGCCAGCGCTGCCCAGGTCGATCGCCGGGCTGCCGTTGACCGACAGGTTGACGTCATAGTTGCCCGGGCCGTTCTGGTTGTGATGGTAGATGTCCAGCGTGTAGTAACCACTGGTGCTCGGGGTGAACGAGCCGTTCAGGTTGGCCCCCGCGCCCCACGTTGTGGCTGCGACGTTCTTGCCGCCAATGGTCACTAGCAAGCTGTCATCGCCGGTGCCGCTGAAGGTGTAGGTCTTGCCGGCTTCGAGGTAAATCAGGCCCGACGTTTTCGACGCGGTGCCAGCCGCCACATCGCCACTCGATTGCACGTTGCTGACGGTGCTGCTGGAGTTCGGTGAACCCGCGCCGTCGATGACACTTTTCAGCGTGCTTGTAGCCGCGCCGTTGCCATCGGTGCCCAGGCCCGACAAGCCGGTCCAGACCTCTTTGATCAGGCCCGTGGAGGTGACGGTGTTGCTGTCGACAGTGAGGGTCGGCGTGTCCGACACCGGCGTGATGTCGATTTTCACCGTCGCTTCAGTGCCGTGGTTGAAACCGTCGGTAGGCGTGAATTTGATCTGCGCGTAATCCGCCGCTTTGTTGCCTACACCCGTTCCGCCATAACCGTCGGTGCCCGATTCATTGGCGGCGGGCACAAAGGTCAGTTTGCCCAGCGCGATATCGGCCTGGCTGATGGTCTGGCCCAAGGTGACCTGCACGCCGTTGAACAGCAGGGTGCCACCGCCCGATACCTGGGTGATGGTAATGCCGAGCGGGCTGTCATTATCGACGTCGGTGACGTGAAAGTTGTCCCAGGCCAAGGTGATGGCCGTATCTTCGACACCGGTGACAGCGCCGCCGACTGCCACTGGGGCGTGGTCGTGGTCGGTGATGTTGGTGCTGACATCTTGGTGGGCCGAGTCGATAACCAGGTTTTCAAAGTTACCGCCGCTGACCGAGTCAATGGCGATCTTGAAGTTCTCGGTGCCTTCGGCCAGCTTGTCATGAAGGGTGTTGATATCGAAACCGACGCTGTTGCTGTTGGCCGGAATCTTGACGTTGACCACACCGGTGTAGTCCACGCCATTGGTCGCGGTGCCGCTGTATTTCAGGGTGACTGTCACTTCAGTCTGAGCGGTGTTGCTCAGCGTTAGCGTGTAATGCGCAGCGTGGCCTTCATCCACCGACGTCGTGCCGCTGATACCCACGGTGGTCTGATCACCCTGACCCGAAGGCTCGTCGGTGACGGTGGTGGTCAACTGAGTTTTATCCAGCGTCGGCCCGAACTTCTCGTTGCCACCGGAGACAGTTTCCAGCTTATTGACCAGCGAAGGCTGACCACCGTTGTACACATCGTCGTGGGCGACCACGGTTGCGGAACCGCTGGTGCTGTTGGCCGGAACGGTAATGATGGTGCCGTCAGTCAACTTGAAGGTCAGCGCATCGTGGTTATCGATGGCGATCCCGTCTTTGTTGGCCAGGGTCACGGTGTACGTGATCTGGCCACCTTCGGCCACGGTGGATTTATCCACGGTGAGGGTCGCAACCACTTCGCTGACGGAGGCCGTCGGGTAAACCGTGACCGGGATCGTCGCGGTACTTGGCGCCGAACCGCCGAGGGTCTCGGTGGACGTTGAGGTCACGGTCAGGTTGAACTGGCCGTTGTAGTTCGCCGACGGGGTCACGGTCAGGGTGCCGAGGTTCCAGCCAGTGACGTTGGCTTCGCCGGAGGTCGCGGTCGCGGTGAAGGTGTGGCCGGCGCCATCGGTGAGGACCGAGCCGGCCGGAATGCCGCTGATCTTCACGCTGAGGGTTTCGGAGCCGTCGGTGTCGGTCAGTGCCGTGTTGATGGCGGACAGGTGAACGCTGGTCCCCTGCGCGCCTTCGTTGAGTTTGTAGCCGTCGTAGTAGCCTTCACCCTTGCTGCCGTGCAGGTCGGAAACCGTCACGCCGGCATGGGTAAGGTCGGTAACACCGGTGTAGAGCGGCACGCCAGCGCTGCTCAGGTCGATCGCCGGACTGCCGTTGACCGACAGGTTGACGTCGTAGTTGCCCGGGCCATTCTGGTTATGGTGGTAGATGTCCAGCGTGTAGTAGCCACTGGCAGACGGTGTGAACGAACCGTTCAGGTTGGCCCCGGCGCCCCATGTAGTGGCCGCGATGTTCTTGCCACCAATGGTCACCAGCAGGCTGTCATCGCCAGTGCCGCTGAAGGTGTAGGTCTTACCGGCTTCGAGATAGATCAGGCCGGAAGTTTTCGACGCCGTGCCTTGGGCCACATCACCGCCGGATTGCACGTTACTGACGGTGCTGCTGGAATTCGGTGTGCCTGCAGCATCGATGACACTTTTCAGCGTGCCCGTAGCCGCGCCGCTGCCATCGGTGCCGAGGCCCGACAGGCCGGTCCAGACCTCTTTGATCAACCCCGTCGAGGCAACGTTGTTGCCGGTGACGTTCAGCGTTGGTGCGTCAGCCACCGGGGTGATGTCGACTTTCAAGGTCGCTTCAGTGCCCTGGTTGAAGCCGTCGGTAGGTTTGAACTGAATCTGCGCGTAGTCCAACGCCTTGTTGCCAACGCTGGTACCGCCATAACCGTCGGCGCCTGATTCATTGGCGGCGGGTACAAAGGTCAGTTTGCCCAGCGCGATATCCGCCTGGCTGATGGTCTGGCCCAAGATGACCTGCACGCCATTGAACAGCAGGGTGCCACCGCCCGATACCTGAGTGATGGTGATGCCGAGCGGGCTGTCGTTATCGACGTCGGTGACCTTGAAATCGTTCCAGCTCAGGGTGATGGTCGAGTCTTCGAGGCCGGTGACAGCGCCACCGATGGACACTGGCGCGTGGTCGTTGTCGAGGAGGGTGACGCTGGTCTTGTCGGTACTCAGTACCAGGTTTTCGAAGGTGTTGGTGCCCGAAACGCCCGTTAGTTGATTGACCACTGTCACCGGCTGGTTGATGACGTGGTTGTCCTGGGTGGTCACCACGGTGTTGCCGCTGGTTTGGTTGGCCGCCACTTTGACCACGGTGCCGTCAGTCAAAGTAAAGGTCAGGTCACCGTGATTATTGACCGGCAAGCCATCGGCGTTGGTCAGGGTCACGGTGTAAGTGATCTTGCCGCCTTCGGTGACGCTGGCGTTATCCACCGTCAGCTTGGCGACCACGTCGTTGATGCTGTCAGTGATGTTCGTGGTGACCAGGGACTTGTCCGGCACCAGGCTTTCAAACTTGCCGCCGCTGACTTGGTCGATGCTGGCGGTGACTTTGCCGGCATCCAGGTAGACGTCGTTTTTCGGTGCGTCCACGCTGACGTGGCCAGACACCGCATCCTTGAGGATGGTGATGATCGCGCCGTTGCTCAGCTTCACAGTCATGTCGCTGCCAGCGGCATGGGACAAGGTCGCGGTGTAGACGATCTGCCCGCCTTCCTGCACCGAACCGCTGGCGCTGAGGGTCAGGTTGGTGGTGTCGGCGGTGTCAGTGACTTTGGTGACGACGGCCGAGCGGTCGGTGTCGAGTTTTTCGAAATTGCCGCCAGTGCTGTTCGCGATGGCTGCGCGCACGTCCGGTGCGCCGGTGTAGATGTCATTCGGCACGGTGTACGGCACCGAACCGCTGGATTCGCCGGCCTTGATGTTGATCACCAGGCCATTGTTCAGCGTCACGGTCATTGCCGTGTCGGCCGGGTGGCTCAGGGTGGCGGTGTAGATGATCTGGCCACCTTCGCCGACGGTGCTCACGTCTGCGCTGAGCTTCAGCGTCGTGGTGTCGATGGTGTCATTGACGGTGGTGGTGTGCGTGGTCTGGCTGACGTCGAGCTTCTCGAAATTGCCGCCGCTGGTGCTGGCGATGCCGACGGTGATCTTGCTGCCGTCCTTGTAGACGTCATCGCCCGGCGCCGAAACGGTGATGGAACCCGACTTGTCGCCAGCCTTGACCACGACGCTCTCGCCGTTGCTCAACTTGACCGTCATGTCAGTGCCGGCGGCGTTGCTGAGGTTGACGGTATAGGTGATGGTGCCGCCCTCGACCACATAGTTGCTGGCGGTCATGGTCACCTTGGTGGTGTCCACGGTATCGCTGATGGCGGTCGAGGTCGGGGTTTTGTCGGCGACCAGATTCTCGTAGTTGCCACCGGTCACTTTGGTAATGGCGTTGGTCAATGGATCGTGGCCGACCAGCACATCGTTCGGGGCTTTGACGGTGATCGAGGCACTGCTTTCACCGACCGCGATAGTGATTTTTTCACCGTTGGCCAAAGTGACGACCACGGCCTGGCCAGTGACCGGCGCAGTGACGGACGCGGTGTACACGACGTTGCCGCCTTCGGCCGTGTGCGCCGTGGCGGTCAGGGATACGGTGCTGTTGTTGATGGTGTCGGTCACGTCGGTGACGGCTGGTGTCTTGTCGACCACCAGGTTTTCGAAGTTGCCCCCGGTGGTTTTGGTGATGCTGGCGTCGACTTTGCCGGCGTCCTTGTATACATCATCCTTGGGCGCGGCGAAATTCACCGAGCCGGTGGTGGCGCCCTTCGCAATGTTGATCACGGCGCCGTTGCTGAGCGTCACACTCATAGCGGAACCCGCGGCATTCGTCAGGGTCGCGGTGTAGATAATCGAGCCGCCCTCGGCGACCGAACCGGTGGCGCTCAGTGTCAGGCCGGTGGTGTCTTTCGTATCGGCAACGGTGGTGACCGCTGGCGCGTAATTGACCGCGACGTTTTCGAAGTTGCCACCGCTTTGGCCGACAATGATCGCCGCGACTTTGCCGCCATCGACGTACGGCGTGTCAGCCGGTGCAGCGACGATGACCGAACCGCTGGCAGCGCCAGCGGCGATCTGTATGACCGCGCCGTTGCTCAACTTCACGGTCATGGCCGTGTCTGTCGGATTGCTCAGGGTTGCGGTGTAAGTGATCTGGCCACCTTCGCTGACGGTGTGGCTCGCCGACAGCGACAGCGACGTCGTGTTGATGGTGTCAAGGACGATGGTCGTGACGGACCCCTTGCTGACGTCGAGCTTCTCGAAGTTGCCGCCGCTGGCGTCGGTCACCTTCACGGTGAGCAAGGCCGGGTCCCTGTAGACATCGTCGGCAGGCGCCGCGATGGTCACCGAGCCTTTGGTCTGGCCGGCGGCAATGGTGATGGTCTCGCCGTTGCTCAGCTTGATGGTCACCGGGGTTTGCGCGGCATTGGTCAGGGTGGCGGTGTAGGTGATGTGCGAGCCTTCGAGCACCGCTATGTCAGCACTGAGGGTCAGGCGTGTGGTGTTGGTGGTATCAGCCACGTTGGTCACGGCCGGGGCCGGATCCTTGACCAGGTTTTCGAAGTTGCCACCCGCGGCATCCTTGATGGTGACTTCCACTTTGCCAGCGTCTTTATAGACGTCATCTTTCGGCGCATCGACCTTCACGGTGCCGGTGGTTTTACCGGCATCGATGGTGATGGTCGCGCCGTTGCTCAAAGTCACGGTCACTGGCGTGCCGGCAGGGTTGGTCAGGGTCGCGGTGTATACAATCGAGCCACCCTCGTTGACGTTGCCGGTAGCGGTCAGCGATACGGTGGTGGTGTCGATGGTGTCGGTCACGCTGGTGCTGACCGGTGTCTTGTCGGCGACCAGATTTTCGTAATTGCCACCGCTGACGTTGGTGATCGAGTTGGTGACCGGTGCGTGACCATTGACCACATCGTTCGAGACCACGGCATTGACGGTGCCGCTGCTTTTACCAATGTCGATGGTGATGGTCTGACCGTTGGCCAGGGTCACGATCACGGGCGAACCGGTGACCGGAGCACCGACCGATGCGGTGTAAACCACAGTTCCGCCCTCGGCCACGCTGCTGGTGGCGGTCAGGGTGACGGTCGAAGTGTCGAGGGTGTCGGTGACGCTGGTGACCGCGGCCGCCGGGTCTTTGACCAGATTTTCGAAGTTGCCGCCGGTGGCGTCCTTGATGGTCACTTCGACTTTGCCAGCGTCTTTGTAGACATCATCAGCTGGCGCCGGGACGCTCACGCTGCCCGTGGTCGCGCCCGCTGCGATGGTAATGACCGCGCCGTTGTTCAAGGTCACGGTGACTGGCGTGCCGGCCGGATTGGTCAGGGTCGCGGTGTACAGAATCTGGCCGCCTTCGGCCACTTCGGAGGACGCCGACAGGCTGAGGCCTGTGTCGTCCCTGGAGTCGGTGATGGTGGTCACGGCCGGTGTCGTACTCGACACCAGGTTCTCGAAGTTGCCGCCCGTGGCGCCGGTAATCGTGGTGGTGACGGTGCTGCCATTGTTATAGACGTCGTTGGCGGCGGTAGGCACGTTGACAGTGCCCGTGGTGTTGCCGGCGTCGATGGTGATGGTCGAGCCGTTGGACAGGGTGATGGTCACCGGGGTCTGAGCCGGGTTGGTCAGGGTCGCGGTGTACGTGATCACGCCGCCTTCGGTCACGCTGGCGGCAGCGCTCAGGGTGACGGTGGTGGTGTCGACGGTGTCGGTGACCTGGGTCACGGCTGGCGTTGTCGGCGGGGTGACGATGATGCCGTTGCCGCCTGTGGTGCCGGTAACGGTCACGTCGATCCGGGTCGGGTCGTTATAAACGGTGTCGTTCGGCGCGAATGGCACGTTGACGGTGCCCGTCAATTGGCCGGCCGGGATGACGATCACTGCGCCGTTGGACAAGGTGATGGTCAGGTCGGTCAGCGGCGCCTGGGTCAGGGTCGCGGTGTAAACCAGTACGCCGCCGGCCTCGGTGATGGTCGGCGTGGCGCTCAGGCTCAGGGTCGACTCACGTTGCAGGTTCGGGTTGGTGTCGGCTGTCTGGCCGCCGAAGGTGTCCTGTGCAGCCAAAGCCGCGGTGCCAAAGCCTGCGGTCGGGAAACCAATGGTCGGGTCCACCCGGCCAGCGGTTGCATCCAGCATCACGAAACTGTGGCCCCCACCTGCCGCGCCGCCCGTGCCGGCAGCGGTAGGGCCGGCGGCGGTGGCTTCGAGGTCGGTGGTCGGGTCGGCACCGGCCACGATGGCTTGTTGCAGTTCGTCAACCGACGGTGCGGCTTGAGCGGTCGCTTGCGCAAGGTCGGCGCCGGAGTCTGGCTGGCTGCCGCTCCACTGGGTATCGCGGCCCAGGTCCAGGGTCCGGCCATCAGCCAGTTCGAGCGTTACGGCACCCGATGCGCCAGTGTCTATCTGATCGCCAACCAACAGCCGATCGCCTTCAACGAGTACACGACGGACGCCCTCAGGGGACACCGCGAAAACTTGACCAACAATGCTTTTGACGATGGCAACAACACTGCTCATTGAAGACTCTCCGGGTAACGCATTCAGTTGACTTCCATGACCTGCCGGCTCTTTTGCCTGACCAGTCCTGGCGTACATTGAAACAGGGTAGACGCAACTTTGACGCGGCTATTCGTCAATAAACCGTCTATGTTTTTTCGCTATTAACTATATGCCAAACTATTGACCTTGCAGTTGTCATCCTAAACACTCGACCCCGTAATGTCACATTGATATTTGCCTGCGGAGTTGTCCTGCCGAGTGTGATCCAGTTCGAACTTTAAACTTTCCGACATACGGTCGCGCCAGATGCCATCATCCGCCGCGGCCGTGCGTTGTGAGGTGATTCACGACAAGTAATTGCGGGAATTCGAACCGTCCGTCTGCAACTGTTCAAGGCTTTACCCTTTGCTCTAGCCGCCACGTTTGTTGAGGCACAGCCATTGCGCAGACCATGCAACAGGCGCTGGATGTCCATTCGGAAATCCAGGCAGGTGTTAATAGTCGATTAGCCGCGGATTATCAGTTAAAGGCGGTTAAAGGGGGATACCTTCCACGGGTTGACCTGCTGGGCGGTTATGTTCGTGACGACAGTGACAACGTCACTACGCGAGAGGCTTCAAATAATAGTCGTTGGGAGACACTGAACCGTAGCGAGTCGAATTTGCGTTTGTCACAAAAGGTTTTCGACGGCTTTTCGACGTCCAGTGAAGTGGGGCGTCAATAATCCGCGGAGATCAAAAACATTCATTTATTTACTCAATACCGAATCAAGGCGACCATGGGCAAGTTGCTCAAGGGCCAGGGAGTGGTCGCACTGTTGGCCGCCATTGTGCGGAACAACGTGAAGCCGCAGGTTCAGCTCCCCGGGATGAATTGAGTCCTCCCTTTTTACCGTTAGCCAAGAGTGTCGAGCGTGGAATCAGAAGTCAGTCGAGTCGAACTCATCCATGATCCACGCACGCTGCATGACGATCCGTTACTGGATGGCTTGCTAGCCCTCTGCACTCTGCATCAGAAGCCGGCCAGCGCCGCGATGTTGACCACCGGCCTGCCGTTGCCCAAGCAACACCTGAGCGTCGAATTGCTGCCCCGCGCAGCCGCGCGCGCCGGCCTGCAAGGGCGGGTGTTGCAACGCAAGCTTGAGCAGATCCCGGCGATCGCGATGCCGGCGTTGCTGTTACTCAAGGAGGGTCGCAGCGCCGTTCTCCTCGGCTGGCAGGGTGACGATCAGGCTCGCGTGTTGCTCAGCGAAAGCGATGGTGGCGAAAGTGTTGTCAGCCGCCAATTGCTGGCCGACGACTACACCGGCAAAGTGTTTTTCGCCCAACCCCAGCATAAATTCGACGTCAATCACGGCACGCTGATCCCGCGCGCGCGCTCGTGGTTTCGCGACACCCTCAAGCGCTCGCGCTGGCTGTACGCCGACGCCATCGCCGCGAGTTTCCTGATCAACATCATCGCCATGGCCGCGCCGCTGTTCGTGATGAACGTCTACGACCGCGTTGTACCGAACCAGGCCGAATCGACCCTGTGGGTCTTGGCCATCGGCATCACTGGCGCTTATTTGTTCGACCTGATCCTCAAAAGCTTGCGCAGCCTGTGCCTGGACCTGGCCGGTAAAAAAACCGACCTGATCATCTCCGCCACGTTGTTCGAACGCATCGTCGGTATGGCCATGAAATACCGACCGGCCCGGGTCGGCAGCTTCGCCCAGAACATCCATGAGTTTCAGAGCCTGCGCGACTTCCTCGCCTCGTTGACACTGACCAGCCTGATCGATCTGCCGTTTACGCTGCTGATCTTCATGGTCATTGCCATTCTCGGCGGGCACCTGGTGTGGATTCCGGTGCTGGCATTCCCGATTGCCTTGTTGATCGGTTATGCCCTGCAGAAACCGCTGGTGGCGACCATGGAACGAACCATGGCCCTGGGCGCCGAGCGGCAATCGAGCCTGATCGAAACCCTTGCCGGCCTTGACGCGGTGAAGGTCAACAACGCCGAAAGCGAACGCCAGTATCAGTGGGAGCAGACCATCGGCACCCTCAGTCGCCTCGAACTGCGGGTGAAAATGCTCTCCGGCCTGGCGATGAACATCACCTTGCTGATCCAGCAACTGGCCGGGGTGATCATGATCGTCTTCGGCGTGTACCAGATCATCGCCGGCAACCTGAGCATGGGCGGCCTGATTGCCTGCTACATGCTCAGCGGTCGCGCCCTCAGCCCGCTGGCTTCGTTGTCCGGCCTGCTGACCCGTTACCAGCAGGCGCGAGTGACCATGACCTCGGTCGATCAAATGATGGAGCTGCCGCAAGAGCGCAACTTCGAAGAGCGCCCACTGAGCCGCAAGACACTGCAAGGTGCCATCGAGTGCCGGCAGTTGAATTTCACCTACCCGGGCCAGCAGAACCTGGCGCTGAAAAACATCAACCTGACCATCAAACCGGGCGAGAAGATTGGCATCATCGGGCGCAGCGGTTCGGGCAAAAGCTCTCTGGCCAAACTGGTGGTTGGGCTGTATCAGCCGGACGACGGCGCGCTGTTGGTGGATGGCGTCGATATCCGGCAGATCGACGTGAGCGAATTGCGCCACAACATCGGCTACGTGGCCCAGGACATCCAATTGCTGGCAGGCACCTTGCGCGACAACCTGGTGTCGGGCGCACGTTATGTCGAAGACGAATTGGTCCTGCAAGCCGCCGAACTGGCAGGCGTGCATGAGTTCGCTCGCCTGCACCCGCAAGGCTATGAACTGCAAGTCGGTGAGCGTGGGCAGAACCTGTCCGGCGGTCAGCGCCAGAACGTTGCGCTGGCCCGCGCATTGCTGCTCGACCCGCCGGTGCTGCTGCTCGACGAACCCACTAGCGCCATGGATAACACCGGCGAAGAACGCCTCAAACAACGCCTCGCGGCGGTGATTGAAAGCAAGACCGTGGTGCTGGTCACGCACAGGGCGTCACTGTTGTCGTTGGTGGACCGCCTGATCGTTATCGACCGTGGACAGATTCTCGCCGATGGCCCGAAAGCCGCCGTGATGGAAGCGTTGAAGAAGGGGCAGATCAGTGTTGCTTAAGACGGGTTTCAAGGATTCTATCGGTCGTTACTTCAAAGGCTCCGAGTCGCTGCATGAGCAGCCATTGCCCGAGGTTAAAAAAGCCCTGATCGAAGACGCGCCGCGTGTGGTGCGGCTGACGATCTGGGCGATCATCGCCTTCTTCGTGTTCCTGATGCTCTGGGCCAATTACGCCGTGATCGATGAGGTCACCAAGGGCGACGGCAAGGCGATTCCTTCGTCCAAGATCCAGAAAATCCAGAACCTTGAAGGCGGTATCGTCTCCGAACTGTTCGTCAAGGAAGGGCAGATCGTTGAGGCGGGTGCGCCGCTTCTTCGCCTGGACGACACGCGCTTTGCCTCCAATGTCGGTGAAACCGAAGCGGATCGCTTGTCGATGTTGCTGCGGGTGGAGCGCTTGAGCGCGGAAGTCGACGACCGACCGCTGAATTTTCCGGCCGATGTGCTCAAAGCCGTACCCGGTCAGGCCGCCAGTGAAGAGTCGCTGTACACCAGCCGTCGCCAGCAACTGCACGATGAAATCGGTGGTTTGCAGGAGCAGTTGATCCAGCGTCAGCAAGAGCTGCGCGAGTTCACCTCCAAGCAGTCGCAGTACCGAAATGGTCTGGCGTTGCAACGTCAGGAAATCAGCATGTCCGAGCCGCTGGTGGCCCAGGGCGCGGTGTCGCCGGTCGAGGTGTTGCGACTCAAGCGCGCCGAAGTCGAAACCCGCGGGCAACTGGACGCCACGACGCTGGCCATTCCTCGCGCCGAATCGGCGATCAAGGAAGTGCAGCGCAAGATCGACGAGACGCGCGGCAAATTCCGCAGTGAAGCCCTGACCCAACTCAACGAAGCGCGCACCGATCTGAACAAGGCCCAGGCCACCGGCAAAGCGCTGGAAGACCGGGTCAGCCGGACGCTGGTGACATCGCCGGTGCGCGGCATCGTCAACAAGTTGCTGGTGAACACCATTGGCGGCGTGATCCAGCCGGGCAGCGACCTGGTGGAAATCGTGCCGCTGGACGACACCTTGCTGGTCGAGGCAAAAATCCGCCCGCAAGACATCGCCTTCCTGCACCCGGGGCAAGAGGCGACGGTGAAGTTCACGGCGTACGACTACACCATTTATGGTGGGCTCAAAGCCAAGCTCGAACAGATCGGTGCCGACACCATCACCGATGAAGACAAGAAAACCACGTACTACATCATCAAGCTGCGCACCGATCGCAGCCACTTGGGGACAGATGAAAAGCCGCTGTTGATCATTCCAGGGATGGTGGCGTCGGTGGATATCATCACCGGCAAGAAGTCGGTGCTCAGCTATTTGCTCAAGCCGATCATTCGGGCGCGGGCTGAGGCGCTGCACGAGCGGTAGTTCCCGGTTGTGGCTGCCGGCCTCATCGCGAGCAAGCTCGGCTCCTACAGGGATCGCGTTATGATCGTTCCCACGCTCTGCGTGGGAATGCCGCCGGTAATTCCTGTAGGAGCCGAGCTTGCTCGCGATGGCGGCGCCAAGGACAACACACCTCAAAAGCCATATCGTTATTCGCTAACGGTATTTAAATTTCAATTCTTATATCTATAAAGTCACTCTCCTGCGTACCTGCCGACCAATCGGCGCGCCGCACGACACGAACCAACACGGGACCTCCGTGAGTTTCTTGATCGACGTGCGCGCCCTTGAGCGTGCCGTGCGTGGGAGTGATTTTTATGTCAGCCGTCTCTTTCTCTTCAGGGCATGCCGCTCAAGGCATCGCGCCACAAACCTTCGACATCCGCCCGTTCAGTGGCGCTGTCGGTGCCGAAATTATCGGTCTCGACCTGTCTCGCCCGATCAATGACCAGGACTTCGCCCGCATCCACCGCGCGCACCTGGATCATCACGTCGTGGTGTTCCGCGAACAGCGCATTACCCCCGAGCAGCAAATCGCCTTCAGTCGTCGTTTTGGTGTGTTGCAGATTCACGTGCTCAAACAATTCCTGCTGGCCGGGCATCCGGAAATCCTCATCGTTTCCAACATCATCGAAAACGGCCAATCCATCGGTCTCGGCGACGCTGGCAAGTTCTGGCACTCCGACCTTTCCTACAAAGAACTGCCCAGCCTGGGTTCGATGCTGCACGCACAGGAGCTGCCGTCCGAGGGCGGCGACACCTTGTTCGCCGATATGCACAACGCCTGGGACAACCTGCCGCAAGCCTTGCGCAATGCGGTTGAAGGCCGCTCGGCGGCGCACTCCTACACGGCGCGCTACAGCGAGACCAAATTCGAAGGCAACTGGCGTCCGACATTGACGCCCGAGCAACTGGCTCAGGTCGCCGAAGTGGTTCACCCGATTGTGCGCACCCATCCGGAAAACGGCCGCAAGGCGTTATTTGTCAGCGAAGGGTTCACCACCCGCATCGTCGGTTTGCCGGATGACGAGAGCCAGCAACTGCTCGACGAACTCTACGCCCACAGCGTGTTGCCGCAAAACATCTACCGCCATCAGTGGCAGCCCCACGACCTGGTGTTTTGGGACAACCGCTCGCTGATTCACCTTGCCGCCGGATGCCCAAGCCATCTGCGCCGCAAGCTGTATCGCACCACCATCCAGGGCGACGCGCCTTTCTGATTTGTCGGAGATTTGATCATGTCCAAACGTCTTCCATTTGCACCACTGGCGGCGGCCATTGGCCTGGGGTTCAGCCTGATCGCCGGTAGCCTGGTGGCGCCCACCGCAGCTCACGCCGAAGGTGAAATCCGCATCGCCGAGCAGTTCGGCATCGTCTACCTGTTGCTCAACGTGGTGCGCGATCAGAACCTGATCGAGAAGTACGGCAAGCAGGAAGGCATCGACATCAAGGTCGACTGGACTCAACTGTCCGGCGGCGCGGCGGTCAACGATGCGCTGCTCTCCGGCTCGATTGATATCGCTGGCGCGGGCGTCGGCCCGCTGTTGACCATCTGGGACCGCACCCACGGCAAGCAGAACGTCAAGGCCGTGGCCTCCCTCGGCAACTTCCCTTACTACCTGGTGAGCAACAATCCCAAGGTCAAAACCATCGCCGATTTCACCGAAAAGGACCGCATTGCGGTGCCTGCGGTGGGGGTGTCGGTGCAATCGCGGTTCCTGCAATACGCAGCTGCCAAGCAGTGGGGCGACAAGGAATTCAATCGCCTCGACAAGTACACCATCGCCGTTCCGCACCCGGATGCCACGGCGGCGTTGGTGGCCGGGGGCACCGAGTTGTCCGGGCACTTCTCCAACCCGCCGTTCCAGGATCAGGAGCTGGCCAATCCCAACGTCCACGTGGTGTTGAACTCCTATGACGTGCTCGGCCCGAACTCGCCGACGGTGCTGTTCGCCACCGAGAAATTCCGAGACGAGAACCCGAAAACCTACAAGGCCTTCATTGCCGCGCTGTCTGAAGCGGCTGAATTTGCGCAGAACGATAAAGGCGCGGCCGCCGACACTTACATCCGGGTCACCAACGCGAAAATCGACCGCGCTGCGCTGCTGAAAATCATCGACAACCCACAGTTCGAATTCAGCGTCACACCGAAAAATACCTATCCGTTGGCGGAATTCCTCTACCGCGTCGGCGCGATCAAAAACAAACCGGATTCGTGGAAGGACTACTTCTTCCAGGACACCAAGCCACTGCAAGGGAGCTGATCGAAATGAACGCCCCTTTGCAAGGCCACACGGTCAGCAATCCGGCCACGGCAGCCCAGGCGCTGCTGTCGGTCGACAACGTCAGCCTCGAATACCGCACGCCGCAGCGTGTGGTTCGGGCGACCCATCAAGTCAGTTTTGAAATCGACCCGGCGGACCGCTTCGTATTGCTTGGCCCTTCCGGCTGCGGCAAATCGACGTTGCTCAAAGCGGTCGCCGGGTTCATTGAGCCCTGTGAAGGCGAGATTCGCCTGCAAGGCCAGACCGTCAGCGCACCGGGGCCGGACCGGATCGTGGTGTTCCAGGAATTCGATCAACTGCCACCGTGGAAAACCGTCAAACAGAACGTGATGTTTCCGCTGCTGGCGTCTAAAACCCTGAAGCGCAAAGAGGCTGAAGAACGGGCGCTGCACTACCTCGACAAGGTGGGTCTGGCGGCGTTTGCCGATGCCTATCCGCACACGTTGTCCGGCGGCATGAAAGCGCGCGTGGCGATTGCCCGGGCGCTGGCGATGCAACCGAAAATCCTGCTGATGGACGAACCCTTCGCCGCTCTCGATGCACTGACTCGCCGCAAGATGCAGGAAGAATTGCTGCTGCTCTGGGAGGAGGTGCGCTTCACGTTGCTGTTCGTCACCCACTCCATCGAAGAAGCGCTGGTGGTGGGCAATCGCATTCTGCTGCTGTCGCCACACCCTGGGCGCGTGCGGGCGGAAGTCCACAGCCATCAATACGATTTGCACAGCCTTGGCGGCATGGCTTTCCAGGAATCGGCGCGGCGCATTCATCGGTTGTTGTTCGATGAAGGCCAGTCGCCGGAAACCGCACGCGAGCTGGATTTCGCCGACATTCGCATCGCTTATTGAGCCATTGAGAGGACTGCCCGATGAGCCATTTATCATCTGCGCGTGAAGAGTTTGAAACCGTTTTACAGCCGCTGACAAGCGTACCGCTGGAGCGTGAATTGCCGCTCGGTCAACGCCTGTGGCAGCAGGGCTGGATTCGTAAAAGCCTGATTCTTGTGTTGTTGGCGGTGCTGTGGGAAGTGGTCGCCCGGGTTCAAGGCAACGACCTGTTGCTGCCGAGTTTTGTGCAAACCGCTAGTGCGCTGTACGACGGCTTGCTCAGTGGTGAACTGCTGGGCAAAGTCTGGATTTCGTTGGTGGTGTTGCTCAAGGGGTACCTGATCGGCATCGTCCTGGCGTTCGCGCTGACCACCCTCGCGGTATCGACCCAGTTCGGTCGCGACCTGCTCAGTACATTGACCTCGATGTTCAACCCGCTGCCGGCGATTGCGTTGCTGCCGTTGGCATTGCTGTGGTTCGGCCTGGGGCAGAACAGTCTGATTTTCGTGCTGGTGCATTCGGTGCTTTGGGCCTTGGCCCTGAACACCTATGCCGGGTTTCTCGGCGTCTCGGAAACCTTGCGCATGGCCGGGCGCAATTACGGCCTCAAGGGCATGCGCTTCGTGCTGTTCATCCTGATTCCGGCCGCGCTGCCGTCAATTCTCGCCGGGTTGAAAATCGGCTGGGCGTTTGCATGGCGCACGTTGATCGCCGCAGAACTGGTGTTTGGCGCCACCAGCGGCAAGGGTGGGTTGGGCTGGTACATCTTTCAGAACCGCAATGAGCTGTACACCGACAAGGTCTTTGCCGGGTTGGCGGTGGTGATCCTGATCGGGTTGCTGGTGGAGAACCTGGTGTTCGACACGTTGGAGCGGGTGACGGTGAAGCGGTGGGGGATGCAGCGTTAAGTTTTTCGGTGTCTGGTTTTCCTTTTTCATTCAGATGACCGTGCAGGGCGCATTGCTGGCGACTCAGGAGCAGTTTGTCGAGGACTCGACCGGGGAATCGCTGGACGTTGTTACCGTCGACGAGGGACTGTCAGATATTTTGTGTGCGGGCCGTTAACGGCCTGCCGTTAGGCAGGCCATGCTTTTACCAGGTCGGCCTGATAAATCGATCTCCGTACAGAATCGCGAATTGATTCATCGCACTTTTCCAGTCATGGGCCGCGGCCCCCCAGTTTGCTGTGATATTGCGCAGTCCAAGCCAGATCAGTTTTGTCGCCGCATCGTCAGTCGGGAAG
>NZ_JBFUBK010000064.1:0-33973 GCF_056405815.1 Pseudomonas sp. P1_F1_2
GGACTGTTATGACAATTCATGCTTTCTCCCCTCTGCAAACCCTTGCCGCTCAATTGCTGCCCCATGCGCTTGAACCCTCAGAGGACGGCGCCCACGATCTGTCGCACTTGCAGCGGGTCTGGCACACCGTGCGCACACTTCACGCGCAAGAAGGGGGTGATCTTGAGGTGTTGCTGGCAGCGGTGCTTTTGCATGATTGCGTGGCGATCGAGAAGAACTCGCCATTGCGATCGCAAGCGTCGCGAATGGCTGCCGAGAAGGCGTGCGGCGTGTTGGCCGACCTGCATTGGCCAAACGAACGAATCCGCGCAGTTGCCCACGCCATCGAAGCGCACAGCTTCAGCGCCAACCTTCCCCCCACGTCACTCGAAGCGAAAATCATGCAGGACGCCGACCGCCTCGACTCCCTCGGCATGCTCGGTGTAGCGCGCACGTTCTACGTGGCCGGGCGCATGGGCAGCGCGTTATATGACCCGCTCGACCCGGAGGCGAAGCACCGCGACTACGACGACACGCGTTTTTGCCTCGACCATTTCCAGACCAAGCTGCTGCACCTGGCGGACGGTTTCCAGACCCCGACCGGTCAAGGCCTGGCGCAGATCAGGCATGCACGATTGAAGGGTTTCATGGAGCAGTTCAAGGAAGAGATCGGCGCCTGCTGACGGCAATACTCCGGCCAGCACTAACCCTGAAATCGGTAACCAGGGACCTAACATCGACGCCATGCGTGATAGATAGAGGACGCTCACTTCTATCGGGTCAAGGAACCGTTTCATGTCCAGCGCAACACCCCCAGTCTCCGGCCGGTTGTTCGGCTTGTTTTGCCTCGCCAGCTATTTGCTGTCGCTGTCCTATGGCTCGACCTTTTTGCTGTCGTTGCTGATCGGCTCACGCGGCGGCAATGAACACGATGCCGGCAGTGTGATTTCGGCCGCCATGCTCAGTACCTTCGCTGCGGTGATTGTCTCCGGGCACTTGTCCGATGCGCTCGGCGCTGCGCGTTCGATTGCCGTGTTTGGCGTGTTGCTGGCAGCGGCCAGCCTTGGTTTCGCCTTGACGCCTGGCTTCGGCAATCTGCTGTTGTTTTTCGGACTTCTGCTGGGACTGGGTTGGGGCGTGTTCTATACCCTCGGGCCGATCATTGTCGCCAGTCTGGTGACGCCGGCCCAACGCGCGAAATACTTTGCGCTGCTGTCGGGCAGCATGATGACCGGGATCGGCAGCGGGCCGTTGCTCGGCCGGGCGGCCAGCGCGCTCGGCTATCCGGTGACGGCAGCGTTTTACCTTGCTGCGCTGGCCAGCCTGATCGGTGTTTTGCTGTTCTGGCGACTGGATGCACAGCTGAAAAAATCGCCCGCGCCGTCTACTTCGGCCGCCAGGATTTCCTGGCGGGCGACGGCGCAGGTGCTGTCGTCCAAAGCGGTGTTCCCGATCATCATGGTCGGCCTCGGCGGGTGCGTGTTCGGCGGGCTGTCGAGCTTCCAGACCAGTTACGCCGCATCGCGTTCGCTGGACTACTCGCTGTTCTTTTTCGGCTTCATGGGCGCGGCGATCAGCAGCCGGATGCTGATTGCCGGGATCGTGGTCAAGCGCGATCCGTTGCGGGCCTCCTGCCTGTTGTCCGGCCTGATGATGGGGTCGATAGTGATGTTTGGTTTCGTCGTCGACAGCGGGTTCAGCTATGTGTTGGCGGCCGTGATGCTTGGGGTCGGATACGGGCTGACTTATTCGGTGATCAATGGCCTGGCGGCCAACGAAGCGCCGCATGGCACCACGTCGCAAGCCTTGTTGCTGTTCAGCCTCTGCTACTTCATCGGCGTGTTTGGCTTTCCGTTGCTGGCAGGGAAAATCATCGTCGAGCAAGGCATGCCGGCGCTGCTGATGACCGTGCTGGCAGTGGCCTTCGTCAACTGGTCGATCACCGTGGGCCGGTTGATCTGGCGTCGGGTGGCAGCACCTAAAGTCGTGCAGCAGGCCTAGACCATTCGTCGTTCATGAGGCACCAATCCAGATTGGGGCGGACCAACATCAGGTAAGGACTCTATTAAATGGAGACGATGCCATGATCCTGTCCAGGTTGACCGCCCTCGCTCTCGCCACGCTGATGTCCTGCGCCACATTCGCCGCCACCTTCGCTGAAGGCACAGGCCCGACCAACCCGGTCGAGGGCCCGAAGGCACCCGCTATCCAGAGCGCCCCCGGCATGAACACCAATGGCACAGGTGTCGACAGCAGCCTGCCGCCCTCCACCGGGACGGACCCGAGGACTCAGGGCAATGACGCCGGCCGCCAGGGCGGGTTGAATTTGCCGGACACCAAGACACCCAGCGAAGGCGGTCTCGGTTCGAGTGATAGCTCCGGTAAAAAAGGTGGCCTCAGCCCATAACGATCAACATCCCTGAAGCCAGGAGAAATCCCATGCCTCGTGGAAGCAAAGACATACCCTGATCGAGGCGTTGCGCAATGCTGGGTAAGGTCAGAATAGCGGTTGAATCCACTGGCCCCTTCGCGGGCAAGCCCGCTCCCACAGGTTCGGTTGTGAACACAAGAATTGTGTTCGACGACGTTCATTGTGGGAGCGGGCTTGCCCGCGAAGGCGATAAATCAGACGCCAAACGTCTCGCGAATCAACGCATCCACTTCATCCGCCATCGGCGAAGTCGCCGGCCCCCACCGTGTCACCGCCAACGCCGCGGCCGCATTCGCCCGGCGTGCCGCCTCCAGCGCCGACAAGCCTTGCGCCAATCCGGCAACAAACACCCCGGCATGTGCATCACCGGCGCCGTTGCTGTCTACTGCCGCCACCTTGAAACCCGGCACATGCTGACGATCGCCACGCTGGCTGATCCAGCACCCTTGCGGGCCATCGCGAACCACCATCAGCACCTCGGCCGGCAGATGATCGACCAAGCGATCCAGCGCCAAGGCGATGTCCGGTGCGCCGGTAAAGCGCAGGGCTTCGACACTGTTGCTGGTCCAGATATCGATGCGCGCCAGCAAGGCTTGCATCAATGGCTCATCCGGCGAATCCACCAGCGGGCCCGGGTCGAACATCACCGCGATCCCTTTCGGCAGATCAAGCACCCAATCCACCAGCGCCTGAGCCTTGCCAACCTGCAGCAGGCTGTAGCCACTGACGTAGACAAAGTCGCCCGCCTGCGCCGGCACACTTGCCAGGTCGCCGGCAGTCAACTCGCCTTCGGCACCGATGTAGGAAATGAAACTGCGCTCGGCCGACGCTTCCGTCACCGCGACGCACAATCCCGTGTCCCGTTCAGCGCGGTGGGCGATGCCGATCCGGATGCCTTCAGCGCTCATCGCCTCACGCGCCAGGTCGCCGAAACGACCAGTGCCGTGACGTCCGAGGTAAACCACGGCCAGGCCATTACGCTGCGCGGCAGCCATCACATTGAAGCCACCGCCGGCTTCGAAACTGGCGGACTGGGCCAATACATCGCCGCCCGCCTGCGGCAGTTTATCCACGGCCATGACCAGGTCGATGATGACCTGGCCGGTGTGCAGCAATCTAGGCATGAGCATTCTCGGTCATGGCGGCGCGGCGATCTTTTGCGCCGCCGAGTACCCAGTAGATCCCGCCGGCCACCAGGAAGGTTACGATCCAGCCCAGGCCGTTATGACCCAGCCACGAATCGGACAGGAAGCCGCGGAACCACACAGTTTGTTCGGTGGTGCCGATGGTGGTGAAACTGAAGCCCAGCACGATCGCCACCGCCCACGCCCCGAACGCGCGCCATTCGATACCGCCGCTGTACCAGTAAGCGCTGCTCGGGCTGACGTCGAGCAGATCTTTGGGGCTGTAGTAGTGACGGTGAATCAGGTCGACGACGAAGATCCCGACCCACGCGGTGATCGGTACCGCCAGCAAGGAAATGAAGGTAATGAACGGGCCGTAGAAGCTGTCTGCAATCAGCATGAAGTAGATCGAACCGGCGAAGATCGCGACGATATCGACCACCACGGCGTGCACGCGCTTGACCTTCAGACCGAGGGTCAACGTGGTCAGCCCGGCGGAGTACACCGACAGGTTGTTCGACAGCAGTAACCCGCCGAACGCCGTGATCAGGTACGGCACCGCCATCCAGGTCGGCAGCATGTCGCGGATCGCGACGATCGGGTCGGTGGCCGAGGCCAGGTCGTTGTTACCCACCGACAGCAGGCCGCCGAGGGTGATCAGCAACACCAGCGGAATCCCCGCGCCGAACGCTGCCGAGGCCACGAGGCGCACGGCTTTGACGCTGCGATGCTGGTAGCGCGACATGTCGGCACCGGCGTTGGCCCAACCGATCCCGGTGCCGGCGGCCATGGTGCCGACGCCGATGATCATCGCGCTCAACGGCGCCGGCGTGGCGTTGAACACCGCACTCCAGTCGATGGTGGCGCAGAGGAAACCGCCGACCAGAATGTTCAACGCGCCGAACACGTAAGTCGCCCACTTCTGGATCACCAGCAACGTCGCGTGGCCGAGGCCGGACACCGACAACGTCAGCAGCACGAAAATCGCGATAAACACCAACGTCAGGACTGGCGCGCTTTTGGCTTCTACCAGCGAGCCGAACAGGATCGAGCAGAGCGACAACAGCACGAACGCGGCGGTGGTGGTGTTGACGGTTTCCCAGCCCAGACGCGACATCAGCGAGACCAGGGTCGGACCGATGTTGCCGCGCACACCGAAGATCGCGCGCGACAAGGTCAGGCTCGGTGCGCGACCACGACGGCCGGCGATTGAGATGATCCCGACGACGGCGAAGGAACCGGCGGCGCCAAGGATCGCGACGATGATCGCCTGCCAGATCGCCAGCCCCCGAAACGCCACCAGCGTGGCACCCAGCGGCAGGCCGAGGATGGAAATGTTGGCGGCAAACCAGACCCAGAACAGTTGCAGCGGATGACCGTTGCACTCCGCTTCCGGCACCGGTTCGATGCCGCGTGTTTCCAGTTGCCCGGCACTTTGCCCGGCGGTTGATGAACTCATGAAAATGCTCCTGTTGCCATTTTTGTGGTTGTGGGCAATGACGGAAGTTGCGGTGGAAAATTCAAATAGGTGGCGCGCCCATCGCGGGCAAGCCCGCTCCCACAGGGGATGCATCGTACTTGTGGGAGCGGGCTTGCCCGCGAAGGCGTCAGCGCGGTCAGCGCAAGGCCAACAGCCCCTGCACCAACGGTTCCAGCTCCAGATCGTTGACCGCTTTGACCGTATCGATCATTGCCGCTGGCCAACTCCCGAGGCCCAGGCAGGCCCCGAGCATGGCGCCGAGAATCGCCGCGATGGTGTCGGTATCGCCGCCTAAACCGGCGGCCATGCACACGGCTTCGAAGGCGCTCATCTCGCCGATGGCCACTTGCTGAGCCAGGGCAAACGACACCACCACCGACTCCTGCGAGGCCACCGAAGTACCGATCACGTCATACAGCAGATCCGCCAGCAACGCCTTGTCACTGTCGACACTGATGCTGCGCGCCCAACTGATGCGCGAAGCCATCCGCCCGCCCGCCACCCAGTGGCCATGACCTTCGGCTTTTTGAGCGATTTGCTGACCGAGGTTCAATGCCTCGCCCAGGTCCATGCCATTGATCCCGGCCGAAACCACCGCCGCCACCGCCGCTGCGCTGGAGATGCCCAGCGTGGTGTTGTGGGTGACCTGACAGGCCTGCACCACGGCGTCGATAAAGCGCTCAGGCTCGGCGACATCCGCCGCAATCCCGATGGGCGTAATACGCATCGCGGCGCCATTGGTGGTGCCATAGCGCCCCGCCTCTTCAGGTGAATGACCCGCCAGGATCATCTCGATCGCTCGTTTGGTCGAAGGCCCGAGCAAGTCTTGCGAGCCCTTGGCCTGCATCTCGGCTTCCCACTCGATCAGGCGTTGCGCAAGCATCGACGGATCAATCCTGCCCTTGCCTTCAACCAGCAACTGCCCGACCAGCATCGCCTGTTCTGTGTCGTCGGTGATCGAGCCTTTGGGCATGTTGGCGGCGATGGGTTGATCGGGGCCGGCATCCTGCAAATCGGTGATTTCGCCGAAGCGAGTCTTGATTTCTGCACGGCTCAGCGACTGGGTCGGCATGCCCAGCGCGTCGCCCAGGGCCAGTCCGTAGAACGCGCCCAGGGCACGATTGAGCGCGGTCATGAAGAAGTTCCAAATTGCAGGTGCAGGCGAAAATGCACGGGGTCGAGCAGGCTTTCGACCTGTTCCATGAAGCGGTTTTGCCGGTCGTAGGTGGTGCGCAACGCTTTGAGGAACACCGTGCCGACCGGACGGCCCAGCAGCTCGGCGTCTTCGGCATTCAAGGGTTCTGCGCCGATCCATTGATCGCCGCGCTCGCCGATGTAGCCGTAGGCGGCCAGGGTGATGGTCAGGGAGTTGTCGATCAGGCCAACACGCGGCAGGCTTTCCAGGCCTCCAGTGGCGGGCATCAATGAGCGTTCGAGGGAAACCAGCGTGCCGTCGTTGGAGCGGCGACGACGGTCGAGGGTGATGAACTGGTCGGTGCCAAAGCGTGGCAGCAGATCGGGACGGGTGACCGCCTCCAGCCGCAGCACTTCGGTGTTGATCAGCGCGCCGCTGTCGGCCAGTGCCTGCGCCCAGCCACTGCGCTGATCGAGCACCACACCGTCGAAGGTGACGATGGAACCGACCCCGCTTTGCGTCGCGATGTAGTTGCGCCGTTTCAACTCGGCCAGGGCTTCACGCAGCGTACCTCGGCTGACTTTGAATTCTTGAGCCAACTGATGCTCGCCCGGCAGCAGAAAGCCGTCCTCCATGAGGCCGCTTTCGATGCGCCGGATGAGTTCGTCGACCACCCGTTGTTTCTTGTCAAATCGTACCTGTCTAATCATGTACAAAGTGATAACCGAAACGGGCGACGGCGGGCAAGGGATATTTCAGGGAAGTGACGGGAGGCGCCGCACCTGATCGTTCCTACGCTCCGCGTGGGAATGCCTCAACGGACGCTCTGCGTCCGCTCTTGGGACGCGGAGCGTCCCTGGCTGCGTTCCCACGCAGAGCGTGGGAACGATCAGTCAGCAAGAATCTCAGCGTTGCTTGAGGCGGTCGATGACAACGGCCAGCAGCAAAATCGAACCGCGAATCACGTACTGGTAAAACGTGTCGATGTTCTTCAGGTTCATCGCATTCTCAATGATCGCCAGAATCAGCACCCCGGCAATCACGTGCCGGATCATGCCGATCCCGCCACTGAGCGACACGCCGCCCAACACACAGGCCGAAATCACCGTCAGCTCAAAACCCTGGCCAATCATCGGCTGGCCGGAGGTCATGCGCGAAGCCAGAATCACCCCGGCCAACGCCCCGATCACGCCATGCACGGCAAAGATAATGATCTTGGTCCGATCAACGTTGACCCCTGCCAGCAAGGCCGCTTCCTGGTTACCGCCGATGGCCATGGTGTTGCGCCCATAGGTGGTGTAGTTCAACAGCCAGCCGAAAAACAAAAAGCAGACAATGGTGATCAAGATCGGCACCGGCACGCCAAACAACTGGCCGTTACCGAAGACGAAGAACTGCTCTTGCGAAACGCCGACCGCTTTACCGTTGGCGAAGATGTACGCCAGACCGCGAACGATTTGCATGGTTGCCAGCGTGGTGATCAACGCGTTGACCCGCAACTTGGCGATCACGATCCCGTTGATCAGCCCGACAATCAGCCCCATGAACAGCGCCGCCACCACACCGAGAAATACGCTGTTGGTGTCGCGCATCACCACTGCCGCCACCACGCCGGCGCAGGCAATCACCGAGCCCACCGACAAGTCGAAGTGCCCGGACGCCAGGCAATACAACATCGTGCACGCGGCAATCCCGGTGGTCGAAATCGCCAGGCCCAGGCCGCGCATGTTCAGCGGCGAGAGGAAGTTGTCGATCAGCAACGTGCACAGCACGAAAATCCCGACCGCCGCCAGCAGCATCACCCAGTCATCGAGAAAGCGCCGCAGGTCGAGCGGTTTGCGCTGGGTCGGCAAAGTGTTGTTTTGGGTTGTCATCATAGTCACCTCTCAGTTCGCCACGCCGTCAGCGCGTTGGCGCGGCAAAGCCAGTTGCAGCAGATTGGATTCGTTGGCCTCGGCGCGAGACACCTCGCCGCGCATCGCGCCTTCGCAGAGCACCAGAATACGGTCGGAAATGCCCATCACTTCCATCAGGTCGCTGGACACCACAATCACCGCGATGCCGCTTTCGGCCAGGTTATGGATGATCTGGTAGATCTCGGCCTTGGCGCCTATGTCGATGCCGCGAGTCGGTTCATCCAGCAGCAGGACTTTCATCGGCATCGATAGCCAGCGACCCAGAATGGCCTTCTGCTGATTGCCGCCGGACAGGTACATGATTTTTTGCTGGGCGCTCGGCGTCTTCACCTTCAGCGCCTTGATCTGTTTGTCGGCATTGCCCTTTTCCCACAAGCCGCGCAACAGGCAGCCGAAGGTGGAGTGCGCACCGCGAGCGCTGATGTTGATGTTCTCGGCGACACTGGCGAGCGGCAGGATCCCCTCCTTCTTACGGTCCTCAGGGCACAGCAGCACACCGGCGGCGATGGCATCGCGGGGTGAACGCAGTTTCAATTCATGGCCCCGTAATTCCAGGCGCCCGGCGGTGTTGCGCTCCAGTCCGCTGAGCAAGCGGAACAACTCTGTGCGCCCCGCGCCGACCAGGCCGAACAACCCCAGGATCTCGCCTTTGTGCGCCTCGAAACTGACCGGTTCACGCAAGCCTGACCCCAGCAGTCCCTCGACTTTAAGCGCCACTGCACCCCGTTTCCGGGGTCGGTAATCGTAGATGTCCTGAATATCGCGACCGACCATGCACGTGACCAATTGATCGTGAGTCAGCTCGCGCATGTCTTCGAACGTGCGTACGTAACGGCCATCCTTGAACACCGTCACGGCGTTGCAGATGCGGAACACTTCTTCCATGCGATGGGAGACGTAGAGCACCACTTTGCCTTCATCGCGCAGGCGCCCGATGATCGCCATCAATCGGTCGATTTCTCGCGCCGACAGGCTGCTGGTGGGTTCGTCGAACGCGATCACATGAGCACCACGGGACAGTGCCTTGGCGATTTCCACCAATTGGCGCTGACCAAGGGACAGGCGCCCGACCTTCTCTTGCGGATCAATTTCATCGGCCAGCCCCTTAAGACAGGTCAGCGCTTGTTGGCGCAAGGCGCCGCGATTGATCAAGCCGAAACTGGCAGGCAGATGCCCCAGGAACAGGTTTTCCGCGACGGTCATTTCGGGCACCAGGTGCAGCTCCTGATGGATCACCGCGACGCGGCTGGCGATGCTGTCGGCGGTGGACTTGAAGACCATCGTCTGCTCGCCGATCTGCAGGGCTCCACTGCTTGGGGAGTAGGCGCCGCCGAGTATTTTCAGCAGCGTGGATTTGCCGGCACCGTTTTCGCCCATCAAGGCGTGAACCTGCCCCGGATGCGCGACGAAGCTGATGCCATCCAGCGCCTTCACGCCGGGAAAGGTCTTGCCGATCCCGTTGAAACGCAGGCTGCCGCCAACGCTGTGTTCGTGTGTCTGTAGTTGCGCGTGCATAAAACCACCTCTTCACACAGGTCAGGCAGCCCCGTTGCCAGGGCCGCCGTTGAACTCAACCAGCCGTTAATTCCAGAGGCCGATCTTTTCCAGTTCCTGCTTGAAGTTGTCGCGCGTGATCAGTGTCACGTCGTCCATGGCGGTGTACTTTGCCGGTTCGGTGCCGGTGGTGACCCACTCGTACATCATGCTGGCGGTGTTGTAGCCCTCGATGTGGGGGCTGGGCAGCATCGAGCCGAAGAAACCGCTGTCAGGTTTCTTCAGTTCACCGATGGCGTCGGTGCCGTTGATGCCGATTCCGATGACGTTGGCCGCGGCAAAACCGGCGCTTTCGGTGGCGCGCACGCCGCCGAGCACGGTGTTGTCGTTCATGCCGCCGATGATCAGGTTTTTCGCCGCACCCGGCAGTTTCACCAGTGCCGAGTTGGTGGCGTCCATGCTGCCCGGTACGTCGAGGGTTTTCAGCGCCGAGAACAGGATGTGGTCCTTGGGCATGCCGGCGTCTTCCAGCGCCTTGACCGAACCGTCGGTGCGTTTCTTGCCGGTGTCGAGTTCGTTGTAGGTGTTGATCACCGCATAGGTGTCTTTCCAGTCCCAGCCGCGTTTTTTCGCTTCGGTGGCCATGGCGTGGCCTTGTTTCTGACCGACTTCAAAGGCGGCCATGCCGAGGTACGGAACGTCCTCCATGAACTTGCCGCCAGCATCGACAAAGCGGTCATCGACGGCGATCACTTTCAAGCCGTTGAGCTTGGCCTTGGCCATGATCGCAGGGCCGAGGGACACGTCGGGCGGGCAAATCACGAAGCCCTTGGCACCGTTGGCGGCCAGGCTGTCGATGGCGGAGAGGGTTTTCTCGCCGTCCGGCACGGCGATTTTGATCAGGGTAAAGCCCTTCTCTTTGCCGGCTTTTTCAGCGAACGCCCATTCCGTCTGGAACCAGGGCTCTTCCGCTTGCTTGACCAGAAAACCGATTTTCACTTCCTCGGCCGCCAGCAACGTACTGCTCAGGCTGACCGCAGTAACCGCCAAAGCGGCACAGCACAGGGAACGGATCCCACGACGACGATTCATAAGCAGACTCCTTGTTATTTTTTTTGAGCGTTATTTGAAAGCCGGTGCAAACGGTGAAGCTAATAGTCATATCGTATGATGATTGGCTTTCAGGCGTAATTCCGCGCCTGAAAGCCGTTTTGTTCAGTCGTGGTACATCACCGAGCGACCACCATCGATGGTGATGCACGACGCATTGATGAACGGCGCTTCATCACTGGCCAGGAAAACGGCGGTCATGGCCACTTCAATCGGCTGACCGATGCGGCGTGGTGGATGCAAATCAAAGGCGCGCTGACGCTCGGCGTGCGGATCGGCAAAACCGTTCCAGTAATCAACGTTCAGTTGGGTTTCGATATAGCCCGGCGCGATGGCGTTGACGCGAATGCCCTTGGGCGCGTATTCGATGCCGAGTGCGCGTGTCAGGCCGAGCAAGCCGTGCTTGGCCACCGGGTACGGGAAGCAGCCCGGAATGATGTGGGTGGAATGGGTCGAGGCAATGTTGATGATGCTGCCGATGCCTTGCTCGATCATTTGCGGCAGCACAGCCTTGCAACCGTACCAGGCGCCGTCGAGGTCGATGGCGAAGCAGCGGCGCCAATCTTCTTCAGTCATTTGCAGTGGATCGCGGAACACGTTGACCCCGGCGCAGTTGACCAACACGTCGATTCGCCCGTGAAGGTCGATCGCCAGCCTGACCATGGCGTGCAGGTCTTGCTGGCTCGACACGTCGGCCTTGATCGCCACCACATCGGCGCCCTGCTCACGCCAATGCGCCGCGACTTTCTCGACTTTTTCGGCCTGGATGTCGCTGATGATCAGCTTGGCCTGCTGCGATGCGAACGTCGCGACGATGGCCTCGCCAATACCCTGGGCGGCACCGGTCAGCAGGACCACTTTGTTTTTAAGACGCTCGCCTTTGGGCGGCTCAGGCACCGGCGGCAAGGAAAGGGGTTCAGCCATGAATCAAGACTCCTTTTTCGGGCACGAAAAAAACCGGGCATCTGTCGATGTCCGGTCAAAAGGCTGTATGGAAAATCGCTGCATCACTTCACCTGTTTTGTTTTTTTAAGTGTGAGTGCGTGTAACTGATGGCCGACTATAAACCTGCCCGATAAAAAATCTCAATATATAATTTTGCATCCCATATTTTGGGATTTATCCAGCGAAGCGCGTACAAGGCTTTCCAGCCACGTCCACTCGAATGGACAGCATCGCGCCGTCCAGCGGGTGGTTGAGCGGGCTCGCAGCGCTGGTGATGTACAGGGTTTTCAAGTCTTCGCCGCCAAACACACAACTGGTGGGCCGGCTGACCGGCAGTTCGATGACTCGATCAATATGGCCGTCCGGCGTCAGTCGGATCAGGCAATTGCCGTCCCAGCGGGCGTTCCACACATAGCCTTCGGCATCCATAGCCGAGCCGTCGGGAACGCCCCGTTTGTCGGGACCGAACCAGACATAAGCGGTGTCCAGGTTGCCGTCGGCATGGATGAAATACCGGTACAGCGTGGCGTCGAGGCTGTCGGCGAAGTACAGCGTCGTGGCGTCTTCGCTCCACAACAGCGTGTTGGGAATCCCCAACCCCCGCAGCAGCGGCGTGACCCGGGCATCGCGGTCGATGCGAAACAGACCGCCGGAGCGACGCGTGACGGGCAAGTCTTCGCCGTTTTCACCGATGTTGTTTTGCATGGTGCCGAGCCAGAGCCGACCCTGCGCATCGCAACGGGCTTCGTTGGGGCGATTGCCGGGTTGCGGGTCGGCGACGCAGAACAAGGTCAGGCGCGGCTCAAGGCCTGGGGAGTCGAGGTCCAGCCGATAGACGCCACTGCTCAACGCGACTAACGCATCACCGCTTTCGCAGGGGATGAACGCGGAGATGTGTTCCGGCATTTCCCAGATCTGTACGTTGGCACCGATCAGCCGCAACGCCTGTTTGCCGGCGATGTCGACCCAGTACAAGGCTTGCGTGCGCACGTCCCAGAACGGGCCTTCGCCAAGCCGTGCACGGTGCTGGGTAACCGCATTCAACGCCATGAAACCTCCATTCTTATTGCTTTTATGTGATCAGCTGACCTTTTTGTCGGCCATGACTTGCGGGTAGTAACGCTTGATCGCCAGCTCCGCGTTGTCGATCAGGGTCATGCAGGCCCACACCCCGCGCGCAGCATCGCGGGCGGCGATGGCATCGGCCATGTCTTTGTGAATCGGCAACGTACGACGCAGCTCATCCGGATCAGCGGCGGAAACCTCGAAGGATACCGCCAGCAGCGCGCCGAGGGCCGGGACCATTTGCTCGATGAATTGATTGTGGCTGGCGGCGAGGATGCACTCGTGGAATATCCGGTCGGCGCGGTTGTAATCGACGCCGCTGTCCACCGCCCGCGCCAGCGCGTTATAGGCCAACAGCACGGCTTGCACCTGTTCGACAGTGGCCCGCTCGCAGGCCCAGCGTACGGCCATGGGTTCGATGGTGCGGCGCAGGTCGAGCAAGTCGTCGACGAAGTTTTCCGGCAAACCGCTGCGTGACAGCCAGCCGACGACTTGCGGATCGAAGAGATTCCAGCGACGCACCGGCAACACTCGCGTGCCGACCTTCGGCCCGACTTCGAGCAGGCCTTTGGCGACCAGGGTTTTGATGGCTTCGCGGATGACCGTGCGGCTGACACCTAATTGCTCGCCCAGATCGGCTTCTACCTTGAGGGTTTCGCCGGGCTTCACCTGGCCTGCGGCAATCCAGCAACCGAGCCAATCGACGGTCGACGCATGAAAACTGCTGGACATGGATACCTCAGAACCGGGCGCGATGGAGCCCCACGCTAATCATCATACGATTAGGTGTCAATTTGATTTTTGGATGAACACTGGGAGCGTCAAGGCTCCAGGCCGATGGGAAAGAACTCCCCGCCACTCCACACACCCAACCAGCGCTGCCCGTCGATCTCACGGCTCACTGCCAGCTCCACCAATTGGTAGAACACATTGCGGTGAATCAAGGCTTCGAGGTTAGTACGCACATGAACGTAAGGCGCAGGCTCTTGCGTGACCGGGTCGATCACCACGCGGATCGGATGTTCGGCACCCGCCTGCGCAGTTTCGTCGACGTTGGTGGTGAAGTTCAGGATCTGAGCCTCGCCTTCGCCTTCCACATCAACGGCAACTGCCACAAACGGTGCATCATCGACCTTGATCCCGACCTTCTCGACCGGTGTGATCAGGAAATAGTCGTCGCCATCGCGGCGAATGATGGTGGAGAACAGTTTGACCATCGGCTTGCGCCCGATTGGCGTGCCCAGGTAATACCAGGTGCCATCGCGGGCGATGCGCATGTCGATGTCGCCACAGAAATCGGGGTTCCACAGATGGACCGGCGGCAAGCCTTTGGTTTTGGGGATTTGCCCCAACAAGTCGTTGGCTTTTTGCGGGCCACTCATGGCGTTCTCCCTGGATTACTGGTTACTGATCCCGATCAGGCTGCGCGCATATTGCTCTAGCGGCGGGCCAATCAGGTCTTCTGGCTTGTTGTCGTGGAACGTCAGTAAACCGCCACGACTCTTGATGCGTGCAGTATCAATCAAATACTGGGTGCTGGTCTCGATCAACATGATCTGAATCACGCCGCTGTCGATGCCGAGACGGTCCACATACTCCTGATCGATCCACTCATCGGTGTTGCCAATACGGTCGTCCGCCTTGGCGAACCGGGTGTAAAGCAAGTAATGCGCACCGGCGGCACGGGCGTCCGCCATAGCCTGGTCGAGGCCTTCGGGAGTTTGGGCGCGGCGCACCATCGGGAAGTATTCGATAAAGCCGTTGAAAGCTTCTTCAGCCACTGCGTTTGGTCGCGGATAAACGATACCTGGTGGCGCGAAAGGACCTTGGGCGATGTAAATGAACGAGTCCGGCTGAATGCGCAGATTGTTCACCCGACGGCTGTCGCTGTGATCCAGCAGTCCCACGTCACTCATCTGGTAGTGAGTCTCTTCAGCCATGTCGCTGACTTTCATGCAGCCACCAAGCGCCAAAACGGCCAGCAGCAAAACCAGGCTACGCATCCTACCCTCCAGAGGCCGGTGACGGAAAACCGGCGAATGGCCATGGGATGCAGCTTCCGCGCCAGCTCGGGAGAAGCACGCCCCTGTAGCAGCTGGCGAAGCCTGCGTTCGACTGCGCAGCGGTCGCAAGATCAGGCGATACGGTGCTCCAGATATATTTTGATTACAGGATTTACGGCTGCTTCGCAGCCGGACGCAGCCTTCGGCAGCTGCTACAGGGGAGCCTGCTCAGCCGCCGATGATCTTCATGATGGTTGCACCACCGGAGAACGCCACCTCCTGCTTGTCGCCCAAGGCTTTCACCAGCAGGCGCTGCAAGGCGGGCAGCGCTTGATGACGCGGCTTGTCCAGCAAGTCACCGACATAATGGCGATTGCTCGACGACAGGCAGCCATGCAGCCAACCCGTGGACGAAAGACGCAAGCGTGAGCAGGTGCGGCAGAACGGCACACTCTCGTTGGCGATGACGCCGAAATGGCCCAGGCCGGAAATCTCGTAACGCACCGCCGTGGCATCGACCGGCGCATCGGCTTGCAGATACTCATAACGCTCGCCGATCAGGCTCAGCAACTGCTGAAGGCTGACGAACTGCTGCAGGAACGCATTGGAGTCGGTCGCCAGATGGCCCATGCGCATCAGCTCGATGAAACGCAATTCATAGCCGCGCTCCAGGCAGTAATCGAGCAGCGGCATCACCTGATCAAGATTCTGGCCACGCAGCGGCACCATATTGACCTTGATCTTCAGGCCAGCGGCCTTGGCTTGATCCATGCCATCGAGCACGGTCGCCAGATCGCCGCCACGGGCGATGCTGCGAAAGGCGCCGGCGTCCAGGGTGTCGAGGGAAACGTTGATACGACGAATGCCGGCGTCCACCAGCAACGGCAGCTTTTTCGCCAGGAGCTGACCATTGGTGGTCAGGCTGATGTCTTCCAGGCCCATCTTGCCGACGGCCGTCATGAAGGCTTCGAGTTTGGGGCTGACCAGCGGCTCGCCGCCGGTGATGCGCAAGCGTTCGATGCCCGCTGCTTCGATCAGATAAGCTACGCCGCGTGCCATGGCCTCGGCCGACAACTCATCCTGCGCAGCCACCAGCCGCTTGCCGTTAGGCACGCAGTAGGTACAAGCGTAGTTGCAGGCGGAGGTCAGACTGATCCGCAAATTGCGAAAACGCCTGCCTTGACGGTCAACGATCATGGATCACTCCGGCGAAAGTAATAGAACGCTTAAAACTTGACTCACAAATCAAGTTTTAGCAAGTCCCATGCCTGAGTATATTCCTGCGGTACTGCGCCATATAGCTAAATCATGGCGCAATCAGGCGGCTGAATGGTTCAACTGCTCGGGGTGTCGGTATCGCGCTTGCGCTTGTTGCCCATACGCACGCCGATGTCCATCAGGAACTGGAAGAAACCTTCCTGATCTTCCAGCACATTGCTCCAGAACGGCGAGTGATACAGCGCCACGGCGCCATGCACCAACGCCCAGGAAGCGCAGTAGTGAAAGTAAGGCGGCACGTCTTCGAGCTTGCCTTCGCTGATCCGGCCTTTGATCAGCAGGGTCAGGCGCTCGAAGTTAGAGGCGCGGATCTTGTGCAGTTCCTCGACCATCTCCGGCACTTGATTGCCCTTGACCACCTTCTCTTCCAGCCGGTCGAACAACCGATAGCGTTGCGGGTCGCGCATGCGGAATTCGAAGTAAGCCCGGGACAGCGCTTCTTTGTCCTTGTCGACATCGGCCGAATGCAACAGCTCGTTCAAATCACGCTCGTAATCGAGCATCAGGCGCAGATAAATCTCGGCCTTGGACTTGAAGTGCTTGTAGATCGTGCCTTTGCCGATACCGACGGCATCAGCAATCATCTCGACGGTGACACTGTCTTCACCTTGATCGAGGAACAGCTTGAGCGCGGTATCGAGAATTTCTTGCTCGCGGCGACGAAACTCACGGACCTTACGAGGTTCTTTATGCATAAGAAAAGGTCTGTTGGGGTCAAAATTCGAAGCCGCGTATTATGCCTAACTTACGCAAAAATGCACGGATCATCCGACCATATCTGTGTTTCTTGATGATTTCCCGCAGAGTCGCCAGTGGATGAGAACGCTTCCGAAGCGGGCGTATTCCAAAATTGTTTAAAAACCTTGGCCGGGAAACTGGACGAGGCGCAATAGTGATCAATACTTGAAATGTCGGCGGGACATCTCCCCCAAGTGTTGCGCCGATATTGGTACCAACGGACCGCGTGCCATTGTTTTACTCCTAATGGTCTTAACCCGGATTCACCCCCCAGAACCCGGGTTTTTTTTGCCTGCGATTTAACCTTTCACATGCGCCAGCGGGAACAGCCGCTTGAAGTTCGCCGTGGTCTGCTCGGCAAATCGCTCGTAAGGCTCGCCTCGCAACATTGCCAGAAACTCCGCGACTTCACGCACGTACTGCGGCAGGTTCGGCTTGCCGCGATACGGGATCGGCGCGAGGTACGGCGAATCGGTTTCCACCAGCAACCGGTCGGCAGGCACCTTGCTGGCCACATCGCGCAGCGCATCGGCATTGCGGAAAGTGACAATACCGGACAGGGAAATGTAATAGCCCATATCCAGAGCCGCCTTGGCCATGTCCCAATCCTCGGTAAAGCAATGCAACACGCCAGCCTGAGGCAACGCCGCTTCACGTAACAGGTTCAAGGTATCGGCGCGAGCGCCCCGGGTGTGGATGATGACCGGCTTGCCAGTCTGTTGGGCCGCTTGCAGGTGCAGGCGAAACGACTCCTGCTGTAACTCGGCCGCTTCCGGTTCGTAGTGATAATCCAGACCGGTTTCACCGATCGCGACGACGCGTGGGTGATTGAGTTCGCGCAACAACCAATCCAGCGCCGGCGCTGCGCCCGGTTGCACATCCAGCGGATGCACGCCGACCGAGCAATCGACGTCGTCATAACGTTCGGCCAGGGCTTTGACCTCGGCGGCGTTGTCGACGCTGACGCCGATGCACAGAAAATGCCCTACCCCGCGCTGACGGGCTGCATCGAGCGCAGCATCCAGAGAGCCGTTGTGGGCGGCGAGGTCGAGACGATCAAGGTGACAATGGGAATCTACGAGCATAAAAGGGCTGCAACTTACATCGTATGAGTGGGACGGTCGGACTTGAGGGCTCCGGCCAGATGGGTTTCGATTCGACTGCGCGCAGTGTTGTCGCCGTCGTTGAACTGCACGCCGACCCCGGCGGCCCGGTTGCCCTGAGCGCCTTTGGGGGTGACCCAGGTCACTTTGCCAGCGACGGGAATCTTCTCGGCTTCGTCCATCAGGTTCAGCAGCATGAAGACCTCATCGCCCAACCTGTAGCTTTTGTTGGTCGGGATAAACAGGCCACCGTTCTTGATGAATGGCATATAGGCCGCGTAAAGCACCGACTTGTCCTTGATGGTCAGGGACAAAATGCCGTTACGCGGCCCAGGGTTGACGAGTTCATTCATGCTGGCCTCCACTGCTGATGAACAGAGTCTAGGCCCGGACGATCACTTCTGGGTAGGCAGGGATGCCCATTGCACCAGGAGCGCTTCCAGCAACAACACCCGGTTCAGGTTGGCCTTGCTCATCACCTTCTGGCGCTGGGCGAGGATCCAGTCCTGAATACCGAGGACTTTGTCCTGACTGGTTTTCTGCGCCAGGTACTGAACCACCTTGCGCATGTCCGCCAGACCCAGGCCTTCTTCATCCTGGGTTAATTGATAACGCAGAATCAGGCTCGACCAGTCACAAAACCAGTCGAACAACAGCAATAACGGGATCGCATTCCAGCCTTCGGCCAATTGCGTCGGCGACTGTTGCTGCTTAAGCAACTTCTTCACCCCATCGACCACCAGCGCCCGCTGCTCGCGCACGCCTTGCGCTTGCAAGGTAACCGCCGCCAGTGGCGAACCCGCAGCCAGGGTCAGCAGTTCGATACGCTCCTCTTGCGAGCAATCCGGCAAGGCTTGCGCCAGCCAGGTCAAGCTGATCGCTTCGCTCGGCAAGGGGCAGGCTTGCTGCACGCAGCGGCTCTTGATGGTCGGCAGCAGCCGACTGGTCTGGTGACTGACCAACAGCAAAACGGTATCGCCCGACGGCTCTTCAAGGCTTTTGAGCAAGGCGTTGGCGGCGTTGACGTTCATCGACTCGACCGGCTCGATCAACACGACTTTTCGCCCGCCCATCTGCGAGGTCTGCACCACAAAGCTGACCAGTTCGCGCACCTGATCGACCTTGATCGCCTTGTCGGCCTCTTCCGGTTCCAGGATGTAATTGTCGGGATGGCTGCCAGCCTTCAGCAGCAGGCAGGACTTGCATTCGCCGCAAGCGTCCTGCGCGGTGGGCCGCTGACACAGCAGGCTGGCCATCAAGCGTTCGGCCAGCGCGCGCTTGCCGATCCCGGCCGGGCCATGCAGCAGATAGGCGTGAGCGTGTTGCTTACGACCGGCCAACTGCTGCCAGAGACCGTCCTGCCACGGATAGGCCTCAGCCACGGGTCAACTCCAGCAGGCGCGGCAACAAGGCGTCCAGGGACTGTTGAACCTGTGCCAGTGGCTGGGCGGCATCAACCAGGACATACCGCGCAGGATCCGCTTTCGCGCGCTTGAGGAACGCACTGCGCACCGCATCAAAAAAGGTTCGGCCTTCGAGTTCGAATCGATCCAGTCGACCGCGAGCGCTGGCGCGGGCCAGACCGACTTCTACCGGCAAGTCGAAGATCAGCGTCAGGTCCGGGCGCAGATCGCCCTGGACGAACGTTTCCAGGGTTGCGATGCGTTCCATCGACAAACCGCGACCGCCACCTTGGTAGGCGTAGGTTGAATCCGTAAAGCGATCGCATAACACCACCGCACCACGCGCCAGCGCCGGGCGAATCACCTCGGCCAAGTGTTGGGCGCGCGCGGCGAACACCAGCAGCAATTCGGTGTCGGGGTTCATGACTTCATCAACCGGCGCCAGCAGCACTTCGCGAATTCGCTCGGCCAACGGCGTGCCGCCCGGTTCGCGGGTCAGCACCACCTCGATACCGGCAGCGCGAAGACGCTCGGCCAGGTATTCGCGATTGGTGCTTTTGCCGGCGCCTTCCGGGCCTTCCAGGGTAATAAACAAGCCAGTCACAGGCAGTCCTTAGTCAGAATTATTGCGGGCTTTGCGGCGCGACTGCATCCGGCGCGGGCTCCGGTGCGGGAGCCGGCTCGAATTCAGGTGCAGGCGTCGGTGCAGGTGCAGTTTCTTGCGGTGCTACCGGGGGCATTGCCTCGGGATCGGGATCAGGCGAAGCCGCCGGAATCGGCGCCTCGGTATCCGACGTTTCGGCACTCGTCGCCTCAGGCGCAGGGATCGGCGCCGGGCTGGAGCGGTAATCGGCACGACGCTTGAGCTGGAACTCGCGCACCGCGTTGTTATGGGCGTCCAGGTCATCGGAGAACACATGGCTGCCATCGCCGCGCGCGACGAAGTACAGGCTGTTGCCTGCCACCGGGTTCAACGCGGCATGGATCGCTTCGCGGCCAACCATGGCAATCGGCGTCGGCGGCAACCCGGAGATCACATAAGTGTTGTACGGGGTCGCTTCCCTGAGATGGGCGCGGGTCAATTTGCCGCTGTAGCGATCACCCAGGCCGTAGATCACCGTCGGGTCGGTCTGCAGCAACATGCCGATCGCCATGCGGCGAACGAAAACACCGGCAATCTGCCCGCGCTCCTGCGGCACGCCGGTTTCCTTTTCCACCAGCGAAGCCATGATCAGCGCTTGATAGGGTTCGGTGTATGGCACGTCGGCAGCGCGTTGATCCCACTCTTTGGCAAGAACTTCGTCGAGGCGGTCATAGGCTTTTTTCAGCAGATCGACGTCGGTCATGCCACGCACAAACCGATAGGTATCCGGAAAGAATCGACCTTCCGGGAAAATCCCGCGGTGACCGAGTTTCTCCATCACCTGGGTGTCGCTCAACCCGTCCAGGGTCTGTTCCAGTTTTTCGTCTTTGGCCAGGGCTGCGCGCACCTGACGAAAATTCCAGCCTTCGACCAGGGTCAGGCTGTACTGAACCATTTCCCCACGCTTCCACAGGTCGATCAACCCCTCGACCGTCATGCCCGGCGTCATGCGGTATTCGCCGCTGTGCAATGGCTGTTTGGGGAGATTGAAGCGCCAGTAAACACGCAGCCAGAACGCGTCCTTGATGACGCCGTCGGCTTCGAGTCGATAGAAGGTGCGGGTGGGTGTCGTGCCTTTGGGCACTTCCAGCAATTTTTCCTGGGTGATGTTTAGCGGTTGTTCCAGCGCCGAATGAATTTTCCAGGCAGAAGCGCCCAGACACAGCCCCGCCAGTACCAATCCGGTTTCCAGCAGCAGCAAGAATTTACGTCTCACGTATCAAGCATCCAGTAGCGCGCGGGCAATGGTTTGGAGTTTACGGGTGAGCGGCCCAACCGGCCAGCTCAGCGCAGCATAGGCGCGCACCGGCCAAACGCCATACACGCTGTTGCAGACAAAGACTTCATCGGCCCATTGCAGCTGTTCCAGCGTGATGTCAGTAATTTGTGTAGGAATTCCCGACGACTCGGCTTGAGACAATAATTCCGCACGCATCACGCCAGCCACGCCACAGCGTTTCAAATCGGCCGTGATCAACACGCCATCCCGCACCAGGAACAGATTGCTGAACACTCCTTCAATGACACGCCCGGCCTGATCGAGCATCAAGCCTTCGGCATGTTCGGTGTCTTGCCATTCGGCACGGGCAATCACTTGCTCAAGACGGTTCAGGTGTTTGAGCCCGGCGAGCAGCGGTTGCCTGGACAGTCGTGTGGTGCAGGGGAACAGGCGAACGCCCTGCTCTGCATGAACAGCCGGATAAGCAGCAGGAGGATTGCCTTGCAGAATACGTCGGGCCTGGGCCGAAGGATCGGGGGCGTAACCACGCAGGCTGTCGCCGCGCGTGAGGATGAGCTTGAGCACGCCCTCACCCAATATGGCGGCGTAGGCCAACAGCTCGTTGCGGATCAGTTCGTGATTGGCGGTGATAGCCAGCCGCGTGCAACCTTGCGCCAAACGCGCCAGATGCCGGTCCAGCAACAGCGGTTGCCCACCACGCACGGCAATGGTCTCAAACAGACCATCGCCGTAAGCCAGGCCGCGATCCTTCAGCGACAGAGCGTCAGCCGGCTGACCGTCGACCCAGCCCTCCATCAGTCAGCAAACCGACGGAACACCAAAGAGCCATTGGTCCCGCCAAACCCGAAGGAGTTCGACAGCACCACATCGATGTCCATGTTGCGCGCAGTGTGCGGCACGAAATCGAGGTCACAGCCTTCGTCCGGCTCATCGAGGTTGATGGTGGGCGGCGCTACCTGGCTGTTGATCGCCAGCACGCTGAAGATCGCTTCGACTGCACCCGCCGCACCCAACAGGTGACCGGTCATGGATTTGGTCGAACTGACTGCCAGCTTGTAGGCGTGATCGCCAAACACCGACTTGATTGCACAGGCTTCAGCCAGGTCACCGGCCGACGTCGAGGTACCGTGGGCATTGATGTACTGAACCTGATCGGCGTTGACCTTGGCATCGCGCAGGGCATTGGTGATGCAACGTGCGGCACCCGCACCGTCCGCCGGTGGCGAGGTCATGTGGTAAGCATCGCCACTGGTGCCAAAGCCGATCAACTCGGCATAGATGGTCGCGCCACGCGCCTTGGCGTGTTCCAGCTCTTCGAGCACCAGAGCACCGGCACCGTCGGACAACACGAAGCCATCACGGCCTTTGTCCCAAGGACGGCTGGCACGGGTCGGTTCGTCGTTGCGGGTCGACAGCGCACGGGAGGCACCAAAGCCGCCCATGCCCAAACCGCATGCCGCCATTTCGGCGCCGCCGGCAATCATCACGTCAGCTTCGTCATACATGATGTTGCGAGCAGCCATGCCGATGCAGTGCGTACCGGTGGTACACGCTGTGGCGATGGCGTAGTTAGGCCCCTGTACACCCAGGTGGATGGACAGGAAACCGGAAATCATATTGATGATCGAGCCAGGCACGAAAAACGGAGAAATCCTTCGTGGGCCAGAGTCATGCAGAGTGCGGCTGGTTTCTTCGATGTTGGTCAGACCGCCAATACCCGAACCCATGGCCACGCCGATGCGCTCGCGATTGGCATCGGTGACTTCAAGACCTGCGTTACGCACAGCCTGAAAACCTGCGGCCAGACCGTATTGAATAAACAGGTCGAGCTTGCGAGCTTCCTTGACCGACAGGTATTCCTCGACATTGAAGCCCTTTACCGAGCCGCCAAAACGGGTGGAATAGGCAGAAAGGTCGGTGTGTTCGATCAGACCAATGCCACTGCGGCCAGCCAGAATGCCCTGCCAACTGCTCGGCACATCCGTGCCCAGTGGCGACAACATACCCATACCGGTGACTACGACGCGTCTACGCGACACAGCACTCTCCTTTTTTCAAATGACGACTTTGCATCAGGCCTAAAGAAAAAACCGCACGCCGTGATGGCAGTGCGGTTTTTCCATGACAGCAAGCAACGATTACAAGCTATTAAGCCTGGTGGTTAGTAACGTAATCGATTGCGGCTTGTACAGTAGTGATCTTCTCAGCTTCTTCGTCAGGGATTTCGGTCTCGAATTCCTCTTCCAGAGCCATCACCAGCTCAACGGTGTCAAGGGAGTCGGCACCCAGGTCTTCAACGAAGGAAGCAGTGTTAACCACTTCTTCTTCTTTAACGCCCAGTTGCTCAGCAACGATTTTCTTGACGCGCTCTTCGATGGTGCTCATACCTTGTTTTCACTCCTAATGGACAAATTCAGGCAGCTGGCCAGTGGGTAAGTGTATAGAAAGACTTTTCAGCTTTTCAACTGAAAGCTTCACTCCTCAAACCCGACAGCCCTCTGCCTATAAATAGATTGCAGCTTTATAACGGATTTTAGACAGCTCGTATGACATTTTTTTGAAGCGATCCGTCACATTTAACTCATGTACATCCCGCCGTTCACCGGGATTGTAGCCCCAGTAACGTAAGCCGCACCGTCGGATGCAAGAAAAGCGACCACAGACGCGATCTCTTGTGCTTGCCCCAGACGGCCCAGCGGAATTTGCGTCTGCAAGGCTTCACGCTGTGCCTCGGGCAGTTCGCGGGTCATGTCGGTATCGATGAACCCTGGGGCCACCGAGTTTACCGTAATCGACCGCGAACCGACTTCACGTGCCAGTGCACGACTGAAACCTTCCAGACCGGCCTTGGCGGCTGCGTAGTTTACTTGGCCAGCGTTGCCCATGGCACCCACTACCGAGCCAATACTGATAATTCGTCCCCAACGGGCTTTGGTCATACCGCGCAAAACGCCCTTGGACAGGCGGAACAGACTGTTCAGGTTGGTATCGACGACATCATGCCACTCGTCGTCTTTCATGCGCATCATCAGGTTATCGCGGGTGATACCGGCATTGTTGACCAGGATCGCCGGCGCGCCGAACTGTGCCGTGATCTCTGCCAGCACCGCGGCAACGGATTCGTCGCTGGTGACATTGAGTTCCAGACCGGTGCCTTGAACGCCGTTTTCCTTCAGGTTGGCGGCAATACGCTCGGCACCCGAGGCAGAGGTCGCAGTGCCGATAACGATGGCACCCTGACGACCCAGTTCCAGGGCGATAGCCTGGCCGATACCGCGGCTCGCACCGGTGACCAGTGCAACTTTACCTTGCAGACTCATGCAAGTTTCTCCTGATTCAAGCCTGCGCTGCACGGGCGGCAGCGAAAGCGTCTGGGGTATTGAGGTTGGATGTCGATACGCCTTCGGCGCAGCGTTTGTTCAGGCCGGCCAGCACTTTGCCAGGTCCGCATTCGACCAGATTGGTCGCGCCCTTGGCTGCCAGCGCCTGGACCGATTCGACCCAGCGTACAGGCTTGTAGAGCTGCTCAAGCAGATCGCGCTTGAGGGTTTCCAGATCGGCCGGCACATCGGCACTGACGTTCTGGACCACAGGAATCTGCGGCACCTGCCAGTCGATCGCGGCGATCGACGCAGCGAAACGCTCGGCGGCCGGGCGCATCAGTTCGCAGTGGGACGGCACACTGACCGGCAACGGCATGGCGCGCTTGGCACCACGAGCCTTGCTGCCTTCAATGGCACGCTCGACCGCGGCCTTGGCACCGGCGATAACCACTTGGCCCGGGGAGTTGAAATTCACCGCACTGACCACTTCGCCTTGCGCCGCTTCGGCACAGGCTGCCAGCACGTCAGCATCGTCCAGACCGAGGATAGCGGCCATGCCGCCCTGCCCGGCCGGAACGGCTTCTTGCATCAGCTTGCCCCGGGTTTCAACCAGCTTCACCGCGTCGCCCAGACTCAAGCTGCCCGCAGCGACCAGGGCGCTGTATTCGCCCAGGCTGTGACCGGCAACATAACCCGGACGCGCGCCACCTTCAGCCAGCCACAGACGCCACAAGGCGATCGAGGCGGTCAGAATGGCCGGTTGGGTTTTATCGGTTTGATTGAGTTGCTCTTCCGGCCCTTGCTGGGTCAGCGCCCACAGGTCGTAACCCAGGGCATCGGAAGCTTCTTTGAATGTTTCGAGGACAACCGGATGTTGCGCGCCCAACTCGGCCAGCATGCCGAGGGACTGCGAACCCTGTCCTGGAAAGACGAATGCGAGGGAAGCAGACATGTAACAAGCCCCTAATGATCTTGTCGTCGGAGAATTGACGTCCCGCTATGGGGGACGCAAGAAACTGACAGTTGGATGGCCAAATGAACTGAGCGGTCACATTTAAGCATTGTCCGACGAAAACACCTAAAGCAACAAATCCTCCAGCCGACCGTGAATACGCTCTGGCAGGTTTTCCTGAATCTCGATCAGTGCTCGGGAAATGGCGCTCTGGAACCCCTGAACTCCGGCCGATCCGTGACTTTTCACGACAATTCCTTGCAACCCGAGAAAGCTTGCACCGTTGTGCCGGGCGGGCGCCAGATCGGCTTGCAGGCGCTTCATCAACGGCAGCGCCAGGGCGCCGACCAATTTCGAGGCGAGGTTTTGCCTGAACAGCGCTTCAATGCGCCCGGCAATCATGGTCGCCAGACCTTCGCTGGATTTAAGCAGGATATTGCCGACAAAACCGTCACACACCACCACATCGGCCTCGCCACGGTACAAGCCGTCACCTTCGACAAAACCGATGTAATTGATGCCACGGGCCGCCTGCAACAAAGTGGCGGCCAGCTTGACCTGCTGATTGCCCTTGATGTCTTCGGTGCCGATGTTCAGCAGCGCCACACGCGGCCGGACAATACCGAGCGTTTCGGCCGCCACCGACCCCATGACCGCGAACTGCAGCAAGTGCTCGGCGCTGCAATCGACGTTGGCGCCCAGATCGAGCAACTGGCAATAACCCTTCTGAGTCGGAATCGCCGCCACCATCGCCGGACGATCAATACCCGGCAAGGTTTTGAGCACAAACCGCGACAACGCCATCAGCGCACCGGTATTGCCAGCGCTGACACAGGCCTGAACCTTGCCATCGCGCAATAACTCGAGCGCCACGCGCATCGACGAGTCGGGCTTGCCGCGCAGGGCCTGCGCAGGCTTCTCGTCCATGGTGATGACTTCAGACGCAGGCACAATCGACAGGCGCGAGCGATCCACAGCCGACTGGCCAGAGAGCAATTCTTCAAGAAGAGAGGGTTGACCGACGAGGGTCAGGTGCAGCGAGGGTGTTGCAGACAGGCAAGCAAGGCTGGCCTGAACAATGCTGCGGGGACCGAAGTCCCCGCCCATTGCGTCAATCGCGATGACTTGAGCAGACAAGGATTACTCGTCAGCGCCCTTGTCGATCACTTTACGACCACGGTATACGCCTTCTGGCGATACGTGGTGACGCAGGTGAACTTCACCGGTGGTTTTTTCTACAGACAGGGTGCTAGCCTCGAGAGCGTCGTGCGAACGGCGCATGTCACGGGCAGAGCGGGATTTTTTGTTCTGCTGAACAGCCATAATTGATTAACTCCTAAACGTTTGGGTCACGCTTTAACTGCGCCAATACACTGAACGGGTTGGACCGCGTTACCTCGTCCTCGCTCGGTTCGGGCTCATCGAGACCCGCCGGCTGCTGGCATTCTTCCGGATGATGAGCAGGCACAATGGGCAAGGCGAGCAGAAGCTCCTCCTCGATCAGTGACTGCAGATCCAAAGGATCTTCGCCCAGTTCCAGCACGTCATAACCTTTCGGCAACGACTGGGTATTCGCACCCTCCTTCACCACAGCATAACTGCATTCGCTATGGATCGGCAGGGTGACCAGCTCAAGACAACGCTGGCAAACCATTTTGACTTCGGTGTCGATAAAGCTGTGGATGACCACAGATTTACGTTCATCTCGTTCAAAAACGAATTTAGCCTGCACCGTACCGACAGTATCGGAAAGCGGGTCGCAGAGTCTCTCCAAATCGGCCAGCAGCAGTTCACCTTGAAGGGTGGTGCCACGGTCAGCCAATTTGCGCGGGTCAACGTGAGGTGGAATCGGGTCATTCAACATAGGCGCAGCATTATAGGGATGCCCCCGGCCATGTCAAAGGAAATTCAGCCCTGTCCGTCACTTGCAAGCCTCCGCTAGAATCCGGACCTGACTTTTGGAGTTGCGCATGCTGCCTTTACTACTCGCTTCAAGCTCGGTGTATCGCCGGGAATTACTGGCCCGCCTGCAGCTGCCATTCACCTGCAGCTCGCCGGATATCGACGAAAACCATCGTCCGGGCGAGCCCGCCATTGAACTGGTCAAGCGCCTCGCCAAAGAAAAAGCCCTGGCACTGATGGGCAGCCATACCGCTCACCTAATCATCGGCTCCGACCAGGTCGCGGTACTCGGCGAGCGGATTATCGGCAAACCCCACACCTTCGAAAAGGCCCGCGAGCAATTGCTGGCCGCCAGCGGTGCCAGCGTGACCTTCCTGACCGGCCTGGCGCTGCTCAACAGCCAGACAGGCGAATGCCAGGTTGATTGCGTGCCGTTCACCGTGCACATGCGCACGCTGGATCAGGCGCGCATCGAACGCTACCTGCGCGCCGAGCAGCCCTACGACTGCGCTGGCAGCTTCAAGGCGGAAGGCTTGGGGGTGAGTCTGTTTCAAAGCACAGAAGGCCCTGACGCTACCAGCCTGATCGGCCTGCCACTGATCCGCCTGATCGATATGTTGCTGGCCGAAGGCGTGCAAATACCCTGACCACCACAATCGTGTAGCGGCTGGCGAAGCCTGCGTTCGAGTGCGCAGCGCTCGCCAAACCATATGCCGCGACCTGCCAGGCAACCCGCGAAATCCGGATTTGCGAGCGCTACGCACTCGAACGCAGGCTTCGCCAGCTGCTACAGAGACCGCACAGGTATTAAAAAACCGGCCACCTGGGCCGGTTTTTAATGCCAAAGGAGATCAGCGCATTGATGGACCGTGAAACCCCATCCACATCGCCAATTGCTCCGCAACGCTGGCACCGAGCTTCTTCGAGAAGCGATCGAACGGCGATTCCTGAACAGTGAAGTCCACCAGTTCTTTCTCGCCAATCACATCACGCGCCACAGAACTGGCATTACCCAGGCCATCGATCAACCCCAGCGGCAACGCCTGCTCACCATTCCAGACCAGCCCGGAGAACAACTCCGGATGCTCTTTGTCCTTGAGACGATCGCCACGCCCCTTCTTCACGCTGTTGATGAACTGCTGGTGCGTGGTATCCAGCACACCTTGCCAGAACTGAGTTTCCTCAGGCTTCTGCGGCTGGAACGGATCGAGGAACGACTTGTGCTCACCCGAGGTGTAGGTACGACGTTCGACACCCAGCTTCTCCATGGTACCGACAAAACCATAGCCGGCCGCCGTCACACCAATGGAACCCACCAGGCTCGCCTTGTCGGCGTAGATCTGATCCGCCGCACTGGCGATGTAGTAAGCACCGGAAGCCCCCAGGTCCGAAATCACCGCATACACCTTGGTATCCGGATGCAGGCCACGCAGGCGGACGATTTCGTCATACACATAACCCGACTGCACCGGACTGCCGCCCGGGCTGTTGATGCGCAGCACGATACCTTTGACTTTCTCGTCCTCAAAGGCAGCACGCAGGCTGCCGACGATATTGTCAGCACTGGCCGGCTCCTTGTCGGCGATCATGCCCGTCACATCGATCAATGCCGTGTAGTTGGTGCTGCGGGTCGCACTCTTTTCCATGTCCATCAGCGGCGTAAACAGGATCAGCGCGACAAACAGGTACACGAAGGTCAGCAGCTTGAAGAATATCCCCCAGCGGCGAGACCTGCGTTGTTCCTGCACACCCGCCAGCAGAGTCTTTTCCAGCAGCTTCCAGCTTTTCTCGTCACCGCTCTGCGCACTCGACTTGTCAGGCGCCTTCCATTCGTCGGTCATGACATCTACCCCAGCAAAAACCTGTTAAGCCCGCTGATTCAGCCAGGCATGCAATTCTGAAAAACGATCAATGGCCAGCGCCGGCTCGAACACTTTCAGCGCCTCGATCGATTGCGCGCCAAAGCTGACTGCAACCGAATCCATGCCGGCGTTGCGCGCCATCTGCAAGTCGAAGGACGAATCGCCGACCATCAACGCTTGCTCAGGGCGAACCTCGCAGTGGGCGAGAATCTGCTCAAGCATCAGCGGATGAGGCTTGCTCGCGGTTTCGTCGGCGGCACGGGTAATGTCGAAATAGTCTTCCCACCCGTGAGACTTCAGCACCCGATCCAGCCCGCGACGCGCCTTGCCGGTCGCCACAGCCAAATGATACCCCTCGGCACGGAACGCCTCCATCGACTCGACGACCCCCTCGAACAACGGCGAAGGCACCGCCTCCGAGGCGATGTAGTGGTCGGCATAGTGCTGACGAAACGCTACCAGTTCGGCATCGCCAATCTCCGGATACAGGGTGCGAATCGCTTCCGGCAAACCGAGACCGATGATGCCCTTGACGGCAAAGTCGTCACGCAACGGATACCCGGAGCGCTCGGACGCGACATGCATCGCCTCGACAATCCGACCGATGGAATCGGCCAGCGTGCCGTCCCAATCGAAAATCAGCAGTTTGTAATCAGAGGGGCGCACTCAATCGCTCCACGGTCTTGGCCCACATTTCATCCACTGGCGCCTGCAACTTCAGCTCGCTGCCATCCGGCAGCGGCACGGTCAGCATGTAGGCGTGCAAGAACAGGCGCTTGCCGCCCAAATCACGGATCTCTTTGCTGAAATCGTCATCGCCGTACTTGGTGTCGCCGGCAATGCAATGCCCGGCGTGCAAGGTATGGACGCGGATCTGGTGAGTCCGGCCGGTAATCGGCTTGGCTTCGATCAGGGTGGCAAAGTCGCCGAAGCGGCGCAGGACCTTGAACACGGTCACCGACTCCTTCCCCTCCTCCTCGTCGACCTCGACCATGCGCTCGCCGGAGCGCAGATTGCTCTTGCCCAGCGACGCACGAACCTGCTTGATCGAGGCCGCCCAGTTACCGCGGACCAGTGCCATGTAGCGCTTGTCGACGCCATCGCCGCGCAATGCCGTGTGCAAATGGCGCAGCATGCTGCGCTTCTTGGCGATCATCAGCAGGCCGGAGGTGTCACGGTCGAGACGGTGGACCAGCTCCAGTTCCTTGCAATCGGGACGCAACTGACGAAAGGCTTCGATCACTCCATAAGTCAGGCCGCTGCCGCCATGAACCGCAATGCCGCAAGGCTTGTTGATCACGATCAGCGCCTTGTCTTCGAAGACAATCGAGGCTTCGAGGCGCTGCAGCAGGCCTTGGGCCAGCGGCACCGGCTCGTCGCGCTCAGGCACGCGAACCGGCGGCACGCGCACGATATCGCCCGCCTGCAGCTTGTATTCGGGCTTGATCCGTCCCTTGTTCACACGCACTTCGCCTTTACGCAAAATGCGGTAAATCAAGGTCTTGGGCACGCCTTTGAGCCGAGCGAGAAGGAAGTTGTCAATACGTTGGCCGGCATATTCCGGCGAGACCTCCAGCAGCTGTACCGCTGGGGTCGGAGGGGTTGTAGTCGTCATGGCGCGGATGATAACAATTTTTTATGGAATTGAAGCACTTAATCATTGCTGCTATAGTCGCGAACGCCGCCAAAAGCGGCCTGGACAGCGGACCAACGGTCAAAAACCGGCCCTGACCAACGCAATTCACCAGGACGTGAGGCCGTCCTACGGGGCTTTCGCTACGTAACGGTGGAGTTTGCAGCTGTAACGAGCGCAGGTGACATGAGGCCTGAATCAAGCCGCAAAGCAGAGTTTTCACTCGCCTTGCGAGCCAATATTCACGGCCAGTTCACAAAGTGCAGTCAGCGACGAACGACCCCGAGCGAACGCTTCGGAAACAACGCCTAAATTAGCCATGATGCGTGACCTCCCCCTTCGGAGCTCACGGTAAATGCCAACCCGCTGCGGATTCTGCGCGCGGCAGCACCCGAATTATCAGGGATACGTGTAGGGTGGAGATGCACAACCGCTGGACTGTGTAGCAATAGGCTTTATCAAGACGCTTCATCTCGTCCACAGCCGCTGGTTGATTCCTCCTCCTGACTGAGTGCTTAAGTAGCCACAGCAAGCAGGACGCGTACGTCGCGACACCGACCCAATTGGTCGGGGTTCGCTAGACACTGGAGTGGCCAACCACTCCTGACGCACCTGACACCGACCGTGAGAAGTCGTGTGTGCCGAACGCCGTTTCCGGCAGCCCGGAAACCGACGGTACTACATGAAAAGAATGCTGATTAACGCAACTCAACCCGAAGAGTTGCGTGTTGCACTGGTAGATGGCCAACGCCTCTACGACCTGGACATCGAATCCGGTGCACGCGAGCAGAAGAAGGCCAACATCTATAAAGGCCGGATTACTCGCATCGAACCAAGCCTTGAGGCTGCCTTTGTCGATTTCGGCTCCGAGCGCCACGGCTTCCTGCCCCTCAAAGAAATCTCCCGCGAATACTTCAAGAAAGCCCCCGAAGGCCGCGTCAATATCAAGGACGTCCTGAGCGAAGGCCAGGAAGTCATCGTTCAGGTCGAAAAAGAAGAACGTGGCAACAAGGGCGCCGCCCTGACCACCTTCATCAGCCTGGCCGGTCGTTACCTCGTTCTGATGCCGAACAACCCGCGTGCCGGCGGTATCTCCCGTCGCATTGAAGGTGAAGAGCGCAACGAATTGCGTGAAGCCCTGAACGGCCTGGTTGCCCCGGCCGACATGGGCCTGATCGTTCGCACTGCCGGCCTTGGCCGCAGCAGCGAAGAAATGCAGTGGGACCTCGATTACCTGCTGCAACTCTGGACCGCCATCAAAGAAGCCTCGCTGGATCGCTCCGCGCCGTTCCTGATTTACCAGGAAAGCAACGTGATCATCCGCGCCATCCGCGATTACCTGCGCCAGGATATCGGCGAAGTGCTGATCGACAGCGTTGAAGCCCAGGACGAAGCCCTGACCTTCATCCGCCAGGTGATGCCGCAGTACGCCAGCAAGATCAAGCTGTACGAAGACAGCGTTCCGCTGTTCAACCGTTTCCAGATCGAAAGCCAGATCGAGACCGCTTTCCAGCGCGTCGTTGAACTGCCTTCCGGCGGTTCCATCGTTATCGATCCGACCGAAGCCCTGGTGTCCATCGACATCAACTCGGCGCGCGCCACCAAAGGCAGCGACATCGAAGAAACCGCACTGCAGACCAACCTTGAAGCCGCCGAAGAAATCGCCCGTCAGTTGCGCCTGCGCGACATCGGCGGCCTGATCGTCATCGACTTCATCGACATGACCCCTGCCAAGAACCAGCGCGCCGTGGAAGAGAAAGTCCGCGAATGCCTGGAAGCCGACCGTGCTCGCGTGCAAGTCGGTCGCATCTCGCGCTTCGGCCTGCTGGAAATGTCCCGTCAACGCCTGCGTCCATCGCTGGGCGAAAGCAGCGGCATCGTTTGCCCGCGTTGCAACGGCACCGGCATCATCCGTGACGTTGAATCGCTGTCGCTGGCCATTCTTCGCCTGATCGAAGAAGAAGCCCTGAAAGACCGCACCGCCGAAGTTCGCGCACAAGTGCCGATCCCGGTTGCAGCGTTCCTGCTCAACGAAAAACGCAACTCGATCACCAAGATCGAACTGCGCACCCGTGCCCGCATCGTCATTCTGCCGAACGATCACCTCGAAACGCCGCACTTCGAAGTTCAGCGTCTGCGCGATGACAGCCCGGAAGCCGGCATCAATCAGTCCAGCTACGAAATCGCTGCTGCCGCTGCCGAAGTCGAAGAAGTCCAGCCAGCCGCTGCGACCCGCACCCTGGTTCGCCAGGAAGCGGCAGTCAAGACCGCTCCGGCCCGCGCCAACGCTCCGGTTCCGACCGAAGTCGTTGCCGCTCCAGTAGCCGCCCCGGCTGCCGTGCCAGAACCAAGCCTGTTCAAAGGCCTGGTGAAGTCACTGGTCAGCCTGTTCGCGACCAAGGAAGAGCCTGTTGCTCCGGTTGTGGTTGAAAAACCAGCGACCACCGAGCGCCCGGCCCGTAACGAAGAACGTCGCAACGGTCGTCAGCAGAGCCGCAACCGTAATGGCCGCCGCGACGAAGAGCGCAAGCCTCGTGAGGAACGTGCACCGCGTGAAGAACGCGCACCACGTGAGCCACGCGAAGTCCGTGAAGAAACCCCGGCCGTAGCTCGTGAAGAACGTGCTCCACGCGAAGAACGCGCACCACGCGCCCCTCGCGAAGAACGTGCACCGCGCGCTCCACGCGAAGACCGCAAGCCACGTGGCGATCGTGAAGAACGCCCGGTTCGTGAACTGCGCGAGCCTCTGGATGCTGCTCCGGCCGCTGCGGCTACCGCTGAAGAGCGTCCGGCTCGTCAGCCACGTGAAGAACGCGCACCACGCCCACCGCGTGAAGAACGTCAGCCACGTGCAGAACAAGCTGCTGCCGCCGTTGCTGAAGAAGAGCTGACCTCCAACGAAGAGCAACTGCAGGAAGACGGTCAGGAAGGCGCCGAAGGCGATCGTCCACGCCGCCGCTCCCGTGGCCAGCGTCGTCGCAGCAACCGTCGCGAGCGTCAACGCGATGCCAACGGCAACGTGATCGAAGGTTCGGAAGAATCCGAAGGTAACGAAGCGGGCGAAAGCAACGAAGCACCAACCACTGCCGATCTGGCCGCCGGCCTGGCTGTTACCGCAGCCGTTGCCAGCACCGTGATCAGCGCACCGGCTGAAGCACAAGCTCACGAGCAAGCTGAACGCGCCAGTGCATCTGTTCAGGAAACGGCTCCGGTT
>NZ_JBFUBK010000065.1:0-33474 GCF_056405815.1 Pseudomonas sp. P1_F1_2
CTGTGGGAGCCGGGCTTGCCCGCGATGCTGTGGGAGCCGGGCTTGCCCGCGATGGCGATTTCAGGAGTTACGAATACCGCAACGCGTGAGCTGGCTCAATTTTCGCCGCACGCCAGGCCGGGTAGACGGTCGCCAGAAAGCTCAAGATGAACCCCGCCGAGCAAATCAGCAGCACATCGGCGCCCTGCAATTCCGAAGGCAGGTTACTGACGAAGTACACATCAGAACTGAAGATGTGCTGGCCGCTCACCCGCTCGATCCAGCCCACCATTTCACTGACGTTCAGCGCCGCGATCACGCCGAGCACGCCGCCGATAAAGGTCCCGAAAACACCGATCACCGTCCCCTGAACCATGAAGATCGCCATGATCTGCCCAGGCGTAGCGCCAATCGTGCGCAGGATCGCGATATCCGCACCTTTGTCGTTCACCACCATGATCAAGGTGGCGATGATGTTGAACGCCGCCACCGCGACAATCATCAGCAACAGCAGGCCGATCATGGTTTTTTCCATCTTCATCGCGCTGAACAGGCTGCCCTGGGTGTGGGTCCAGTCGTCAGCCTTATAGGCAGCCCCCAAACCACTGGCGATATCGCTGGATACTTGCGGCGCCGCGTACAAATCCTTCACCGCCAGGCGCACGCTCTGCACCTGATTGGGCTCCCAATGCTGCATCTGCGCGGCATCGGCGACGTGGATCAACGCCATCGAACCGTCGAGCTCGGCACCGACCTTGAACACGCCAACCACGTTCAGGCGCTGCATGCGCGGGGTAATCCCGCCCGGCGCAGTACTCACTTCCGGCACGATCAGGGTGATCTTGTCACCGACGTTCAAGCGAAAGCGCCGGGCCGTAATTTCACCGATCACCACGCCGAACTCACCCGGCTTCAGGGCATCGAGGCGCCCTTGAACAATGTGCTTGGCGACAATTGAAACCTTGCCTTCGAGTGCCGGATCGACACCGCTGACCTGGATCGGCTGCATCGAGCCCTTGTAGGACAGCATGCCCTCCATTTCGGTGAACGGCACGGCGGCCGTCACTTCCGGGTTTTTCATCGCGGCCGCCGCAACGGGCTGCCAATCGTCGATCGGGTTAACGCCGACGATGGTTGCATGCGGCACCATGCCAAGGATGCGTGAGCTCATTTCGCGCTGAAATCCGTTCATGACCGACAACACCACGATCATCGCCAACACACCCAGGGCGAGGCCGATCATCGAGGTCATCGAGATGAAGGAAACAAAGCGATTGCGGCGCTTGGCGCGGGTATAGCGCGTGCCGATAAAGATCGATAACGGTCTGAACATTCGCTGGGGCACCGTATAAAAATAAAAGACCCGACGCACTGTTCAGCACACCGGGTTTCGGCCAATCAGATGGGTGTCAGGCAACCTTCCTGCAAATGCAGGACGCGATCCATCTGGCGGGCCAGGTTCATGTCGTGGGTCACCACCAGGAACGCCGTGCGCATCGAGGTGCTGAGTTCCAGCATCAAATCCTGAATACCCTGGGCTGTGTGGGAGTCGAGGTTGCCGGTCGGCTCGTCGAGCATCACCAGGCCCGGGTTGTTCACCAAGGCACGAGCGATGGCCACACGCTGGCGTTCACCACCGGACAATTCGGCCGGTTTGTGCTCCAGACGATGGCCCAACCCTACGCGCTCCAGCAACGCCGTGGCACGCTGACGCGCCTCGGGGATCGACGTCTTGCCGATCAGCAGCGGCATGCAGACGTTTTCCAGGGCCGTGAACTCCGGCAGCAAGTGGTGAAACTGGTAAACGAACCCGAGGGCGCGGTTACGCAGCAGGCCGCGATTCTTCTCGCTCAGCGCTGACAGTTCTTCACCGTCGAGCCAGACGCTGCCCTTGGTCGGCGTATCGAGCCCGCCGAGCATATTGAGCAAGGTGCTTTTGCCAGAACCCGACTTGCCGACAATCGCTACGCGCTCACCCGGGTGCAGTTCCAGTTGCAGACCGGCCAGAACCTCAACCGACTCCGGACCTTCCTCGTAGGATTTGCCCAGGTTGCGGCAGCTCAAGATTGCTTTATCACTCATGCCCGACTCACTCATAACGTAGCGCCTCCGCAGGCTGGGTGCGCGCGGCACGCCAGGCTGGATACAGGGTGGCGAGGAAACTCAGGACCAACGCGGCGGCGCAGACCATCAACACATCCTGGCTTTGCACTTGCGACGGCAGGTAATCGATGAAGTACACGTCGGCGTTAAGGAATTTGTGGCCGATCAGGCCTTCAAGCGCCGAGATCGCGGCGCTGACATTCAACGCGGCGAAGATCCCGACCACAGCGCCGATCAGCGTACCGACCACACCGATGACCGTACCCTGCACCATGAAGATTGCCATGATCGTGCGCGGCGTGGCGCCCAGTGTGCGCAGAATCGCGATGTCGCCCTTCTTGTCGTTCACCACCATCACCAGCGTGGAAATGATGTTGAACGCAGCAACGGCGACAATCAGCAGCAACAGCAAACCGATCATGGCTTTTTCCATGCGGATCGCCTGATACAGGTTGCCGTGGGTGCGCGTCCAGTCACGGGCGTAGAAACGGTCCTCGCCGAGTTGCTGGGCGATGCTCCACGCGGTGCGCGGCGCCTGGAACAGGTCGTCGAACTTCAAGCGGATGCCCTGGACCTGATCCGGCTTCCAGCGGTGCAGCCGGGCCAGGTCCTGCAGGTTGGTGATGCCCAGGTAGCCGTCCAGCTCACCGGCGCCCACATGGAAAATGCCCACCACGGTAAAGCGTTTCATGCGCGGGAACATGCCAGCCGGGGTCACGGTGACCTCTGGCGCGACAAACGTCAGTTTGTCGCCGATAGCCGCGCCGAGCTTGGCTGCCGCCTTGTCGCCGATAACGATGCCGAATTCGCCCGGAACGAGATCGTCGAGTTTGCCCTGCTGCATGAAGTTATCAATGATCGAGACCTGCCGTTCAAGCGCAGGATCGATGGCGTTGAGCAGGACTTTGGAGACTTTGCCGTTGTTGGTCAGCAAACCCTGCATCTGAGTAAACGGCGCAACGGCCGTCACCTGCGAGTTCTGCTTGACCTTGGCGGCCAGGCTTTGCCAGTCGCTGATCGGCTCACCGGACTCGATGGTCGCGTGGGGCACCATGCCCAGCACACGGGTGCGCATCTCATGATCGAAGCCGTTCATGACCGACAGCACCACAATCATCACGACTACGCCAAGGGCGAGTCCGATCATCGAGGTCAGGGAAATGAACGACACAAAATGATTGCGACGCTTTGCACGGGTATAACGCGTGCCAATAAATGCGAAGAGAGGTCTGAACATGTCGGGGCTTGTTCGGAGGGAAAAGGAACGTCCTTGTGGCGGGGGTCGATAACCAGCTTTACACTCAGACCACCGCCGCTACCATGGGTTCGCCATGTCGACATTAGATGAAGAAGATCGCCGCGAATACTACCGTATCGAGGACACGATCGCACTGGAAATTCGGACCCTGTCCGCTCCCGAGGCCGCAGGCCTGGAAGTGTTGCAGGATGCTTCTCCACTATTCAACTTGCTCAGCGAACTGCACCTGAGCGAATTCGAGTCACAACACCTGTTACGCCAGATCAGTGAGCGCGAGCGCAACCTCGCAGCCTTCCTGAAATCCCAGAACAAACGTATCGATTTACTGAGCCAGGTGATCGCGATCACCGTGCTCGGACAGATCGGCAAACCGCAGCCGGTGATCATTTCCGAAGGCGGCATCGACTTCCAGCACCCGACACCTATATCCGTAGGTGCACACCTGTCCGTCAAAATGGTGCTGATGCCGCAAGCCCTCGGCCTGTTGCTGCGAGCCCGCGTCACCCATTGCGACCGCAAGGCTGGTGCCTTTGATATCGGCACCGAGTTCGAACGCCCGACCGATGCTCAACGGCAGTTGCTCGCCCGCTATATTTTGCAAAAGCAGGCCCAGGAACGACGACTGGCCCGCGAAAACGAATCAGGCATTTAATTTAAGGAAGAACCGTGACCCTCATCTACGGCCATCGCGGCGCCAAGGGCGAAGCACCGGAAAACACCCTGATCAGTTTTCAGGAATGCCTCAAGCACGGCGTGCGCCGCTGCGAACTGGACCTGCACTTGTCCATGGACAACGAGTTGATGGTCATACACGACCCGACACTCAAACGCACCACTGACCGTCGCGGCAAAGTCGTCGAACACACGGCGGCCGAATTGGTGACCTACGACGCACGCAAGGGTGGCCCGGGCTGGATCAAACCCTGCCCTATCCCGACGCTGGAAGAATTGTTCGAGAAGTGCGACTTCGATCACTGGCAACTGGAAGTCAAGAGCGCCTCACGCACTCGCGCTGCGACGACGGTACTGGCGATTCGTGAAATGGCTCAGCGTTTCGGTCTGCTCGACAAGGTCACGATCACCTCAAGTTCACGCGAAGTGCTGAAAGCCGCGCTGGACCTGGTGCCGGACGTGTCTCGCGGATTGGTGGCCGAATACGCCTGGCTCGACCCGTTGAAGGTTGCGGCAAGCTACGGCTGTGAGATTCTGGCGTTGAACTGGACCCTGTGTACGCCGGAGCGCCTGCAGAAGGCGCAGCGCCAGGGGTTGCATGTGTCGGTATGGACAGTCAACGAGCCCGCGCTGATGCGCAGACTCGCCGACTTCGGCGTTGACAGCCTGATTACAGACTTTCCCGGTTTGGCCAGCGCCACGCTCGAGAATTGCTGAAATCGGTCTCCCCGGCCGGCTCAGGCCACCGGCCGGAGCCCGTCAAAAAAGCCGGTTGAGGCCATCGTACGCCGCTACCCGATAGGCTTCGGCCATGGTCGGGTAGTTGAACGTCGTGTTGACGAAATACTTCAGCGTGTTCAGTTCGCCCGGCTGGTTCATGATCGCCTGACCGATGTGCACGATCTCCGACGCCTGATAACCGAAGCAGTGAACGCCCAGCACTTCCAAGGTTTCACGGTGGAACAGGATTTTCAGCATGCCTTGCGGCTCACCGGCAATCTGCGCCCGCGCCATGCCCTTGAAGAACGCCTTGCCCACTTCGTACGGCACCTTGGCCTGAGTCAGCTCCTGCTCGTTCTTGCCGATCGAGCTGATCTCCGGAATGGTGTAGATGCCGGTCGGCACGTCATTGACGAAGCGCCAGCTGCCATTGTCGACGATGCTGCCAGCAGCCGAACGCCCCTGGTCATGCGCGGCACTCGCCAGGCTCGGCCAGCCGATGACATCACCGGCACCGTAGATGTTTGGTACGCAGGTGCGGTAAGCCTCGTCGACTTCGATCTGGCCACGGCTGTTGACCTTCACGCCGATGTTTTCCAGACCCAACTGATCGGTGTTGCCGGTACGGCCGTTGCACCAGAGCAAGGCGTCGGCCTTGATCTTCTTGCCGGACTTGAGGTGCAGGATCACACCGCTGTCCACGCCTTCAACGCGATCGTAGTCTTCGTTGTGGCGAACCGTGATGTTGTTGTTGCTGAAGTGGTAGCTCAACGCCTGGGAAATTTCGGAGTCGAGGAAGCTCAGCAACTGACCGCGGTTGTCCACCAGCTCGACCAGTACACCCAGACCGCTGAAGATCGACGCGTATTCGCAACCGATCACACCGGCGCCGTAAACGATGAGTTTGCGCGGGGTGTGGCCGAGGCTGAGGATGGTGTCGCTATCGTAGATACGCGGGTGGTGGAAATCGATGTCCGCCGGGCGATAAGGACGCGAACCGGTGGCAATGATGATGTGCTTGGCTACCAGCTTTTCGACCACACCGTTGGCGCAGACCACTTCGATGGTTTGCTCGTCGGCGAAGCTGCCGGTACCGAAAAACACGTCGACGCGGTTACGGGCGTAGTAGCCGGTGCGCGAAGCGACTTGCTTGGAAATGACTTTCTCGGCGCTTTTCAGTACGTCCGGAAACGAGAACCAGCGCGGCTCACCAATGGCCCGGAACATAGGGTTGGTGTTGAACTGCATGATCTGCCGGACCGAGTGACGCAGTGCCTTGGACGGGATGGTACCCAGGTGGGTGCAGTTGCCGCCGACCTGGCGACGGCTATCGACCATCGCCACCTTGCGCCCTGCTTTGGCGGCGTTCATTGCCGCGCCTTCTCCCGCCGGGCCGGAACCCAACACCACCACGTCGTAGTTGTAGACAGCCATGCGTACTCCTCAGAACAGGCCGCGATGCCATCGGCACCCTGCGGCTAAATCACGCCAATCTGTGGCGTGAAGGAACAATTTGGGGCCAGTGCAGAACCCGGACACAGTCTATAGAAGCGTCAACGCCGCGCACATTAACCCTTGGTCGCGTCGTAGGCTACTTTTGCCTGCACTACAACGCCAGCTTTCGTATTGTCCTCAGTCAGTTTTTGCACCACTGAGCCGCTCGAAAGCCTGATTGGTTCGTGTGACGAAACCTGTATCGGCACGAATCACAAAGAATGCACCGATGTCATGTGCCTGGGCATAGTCCCACCCCCGTTCAGGACCGAGAATCAGCAACAGCGTCGATAGTCCATCGGCCATCAATGCCGAAGGATGAATCACCGTTACTGACGCCAGAGTGTGTAGGACCGGAGCACCGGTGCGGGCATCGAAGGTGTGGGAATAACGCCTTCCGTCCTGCTGAAAATAATTGCGATAGTCACCGGAGGTGGAAACGCCATAGCCATCGACAGCAATGATGCGCTCCGCCACTTGCTGGTCGTCACGAGGCTCTTCCAGGGCGACGCGCCACGCTGAGCCATCGATTTTTTTGCCGGCAGCCTTGAGTTCGCCCGTGGCTTCGGCGAGGTAATTGTGGATACCCATGGCTTCGAGTTTTGCGGCAATGGTGTCGACGGCATAACCGGCGGCGATGCTGTTGAAGTCGACTTCGACGGCGGCATCCTTGCACAACTGATCACCGTCGATGCGCAGGTGCTGGTATCCGACACGCTGCCTAACCTCTGCCTGCGCTTGAGCAGAGGGAACAGTTTCCGCTCGCGCCTGCGGGCCGAACCCCCAAAGGTTGAGCAATGGTTCTACCGTCAAGTCGTAGGAGCCTTCGCTTTGCTCTGACAGCTGTTCGCCAACACGGATCAACTTGAGGATGGGCGGAGGCATTTTTTGACAGCGATTGGCAGGGAGATCGTTGAAATGCTCGATGTCCGAGTCGCTGCGGTAGGTCGACATTTGTTGATCGACCTCAGCGAGGATTTTTTCGACTTCGACCTTGACGTCTTTTGGGGCGGGAAGACCTTCGCGGCGCACGTACCTGATCGAATAAGTACTGCCCATGGTCGGGCCGCCGAAACTCTCCATGGAGTCGCTGTTGCCGCAGCCTGGCAACGCGGCGATCAATGTGACGAGACTGAAAAGCCGCCAATTCAACAAATCCTGCATCCCCTGAAAAAAGCCCAGACACGCCGTCAAGGCCCGCCATTATGCGATAGAAATGAGGGTATGATCACCGCACAAACAAAAACGCCCCGACCTAGGTCGGGGCGTTTTCATTTGCAGCGGATAGCGCTTAGCGCGGGAAAGCTGGCGGGTTTACACCGGCCATGTCTTCCATTACGCGAACTACCTGGCAGCTGTAACCGAACTCGTTGTCGTACCAAACGTACAGAACAACGCGGTTGTCTTGGGTAATGGTCGCTTCAGCGTCCACAACACCTGCGTGGCGCGAGCCAACGAAGTCGGTGGAAACCACTTCCTGCGAATTGACGTAGTCGATTTGCTTATGCAGATCGGAGTGCAGCGCCATGTAGCGCAGGTACTCGTTCATCTCTTCGCGGGTGGCGGCTTTCTCAAGGTTCAGGTTGAGAATGGCCATCGACACGTTTGGCGTCGGAACGCGGATCGCGTTACCGGTCAACTTGCCAGCCAGTTCAGGCAGAGCCTTGGCAGCAGCAGTGGCAGCACCGGTCTCGGTGATAACCATGTTCAGCGCGGCGCTACGGCCACGGCGATCGCCTTTGTGGAAGTTGTCGATCAGGTTCTGGTCGTTGGTGTACGAGTGAACGGTTTCAACGTGACCATTGATGATGCCGAACTTGTCGTTGACAGCTTTCAGCACCGGCACGATGGCGTTGGTGGTGCAGGAAGCGGCAGAAACGATCTTGTCATCAGCGGTGATTTCACCGTGGTTGATGCCGTGAACGATGTTCTTCAGCTTGCCTTTACCTGGCGCGGTCAGAACAACGCGATCGATCCCCGGGCAAGCCAAGTGCTGGCCCAGGCCGTCGGCGTCACGCCATACACCGGTGTTGTCCACCAGCAGCGCGTCTTTGATGCCGTACTGGGTGTAGTCCACTTCAGTCGGGTTTTTCGCGTAGATAACCTGGATCAGGTTGCCGTTGGCGGTGATGGTGCTGTTGGCTTCATCAATGGTGATGGTGYCATCGAACGGACCATGAACCGAGTCACGACGCAGCAGGCTTGCACGCTTGACCAGATCGTTCTCGGCGCCCTTGCGGACAACGATGGCGCGCAGACGCAGGCCGTCGCCACCACCGGTTTTCTCGATCAGGATGCGCGCCAGCAGACGGCCGATACGACCGAAGCCGTACAGGACAACGTCGGTGCCTTTGCGCGCGGCAACGTTTTGCTGACCAACCACATCAGCCAGTTCTTCACGGACGAACTGCTCGGCAGTACGGCCTTTGCCTTCGGTCTTGAACTTGACCGCAAGCTTGCCCAGGTCTACCGAAGCGGCGCCGAGCTTGAGCTCGCTCATCGCTTTGAGCAGCGGGAATGTTTCGTGGACGGACAATTCGCTGTCATCGGACTGACGATGACGAGCAAAGCGGTGAGCTTTGAGAATCGCAATGACTGAACGGTTGATCAGGCTGCGGCCATAGATCGAGCTCACCACGTTGTTATTGCGGTAGAGCTGACCGATAAGCGGAATCATCGCTTCTGCGAGTGCTTCACGGTCGATCCATTCACCAAGACACTGGTCGGGCTTCTGAGTCACGGGAACCTTCCACATGTAGGGGCAGAAAAAAGGGGCTACATTATGCCGCCGACTCCCTCCCGTAGCAATGCGCGCTTGTCGTGCGATCCGTAACATTTGCCTGTTCAAAAAAATCACACCTCGCCAAAGCCCAATAAAACCGGGGCTTTCAGCGCAGTCAATTTTTTGGAGACAGCGCGACCTTATCCGTAACCCTCCGTAACACTCGTTGGTTTTTCCACTACATATCCAGTCATTCCCAGTAAAAAACCGCCGAATTTTGTCTTTACCACTACATTTCGCCAAACCTGCGTAATAGACACAGTCTGCAACTGACAGGCGGCACCCGGGACCGCTACAATTACCGACTTTGTCGCAACGCTTGGAGCTCAACCTTCCGTGCCCGTTCTGCGTCTACCGCTTCTCCCTGCCGCGGCAGGTAAACAGCATTGGGGCAACCTGCCCGGTGCTGCCCTCAGCCTGGCGATTGCCGAGGCTGCCAGCGCTGCCAAGCGCTTTACCCTGCTGCTGACCGCCGATAGCCAAAGCGCCGAACGGCTGGAGCAGGAGCTGAGCTTCTTCGCCCCGGATTTGCCCGTGTTGCATTTCCCGGACTGGGAAACCCTGCCCTACGATCTGTTTTCGCCGCACCAGGACATCATTTCCCAGCGCATCGCTGCCTTATATAGGCTGCCGGAGCTGAACCATGGCGTTCTGGTGGTGCCGATCACCACAGCCCTGCATCGCCTGGCGCCGACCAAATTCCTGCTCGGCAGCAGCCTGGTGCTGGATGTTGGCCAGAAACTCGACGTCGAACAAATGCGCACGCGGCTTGAAGCCAGCGGTTATCGCTATGTCGACACGGTGTACGAGCACGGCGAATTCACCGTGCGCGGCTCGCTGATCGACCTGTTCCCGATGGGCAGCAAACTACCGTTCCGCATCGACCTGTTTGATGACGAAATCGAGACGCTGCGCACATTCGATCCCGAAAACCAGCGCTCCATCGATAAGGTCGACACTGTCCGCTTGCTGCCAGCGCGGGAGTTTCCGCTGCAAAAAGACGCGGTCACCCGTTTCAAGGCACGCTTTCGCGAGCGCTTCGATGTCGATTTCCGTCGCTGCCCGATCTTTCAGGATTTGAGCAGTGGCATCACACCAGCAGGTATCGAGTACTACCTGCCGCTGTTCTTTGAGGAAACCTCGACGCTGTTCGATTACCTGCCGCAGGACACGCAAGTGTTTTCCCTGCCGGGCATCGAGCAGGCGGCGGAGAATTTCTGGAACGACGTGCGCAATCGCTACGAAGAACGCCGTGTCGACCCGTCCCGTCCTTTATTACCGCCGGCCGAGTTGTTCCTTCCAGTCGAAGACTGCTTTGCACGCCTGAAGACCTGGCCCCGCGTCGTCGCCAGCCAACAGGACGTGGAAACCGGTGTCGGTCGAGAGCGCTTCCCGGCGCGGGAATTGCCAAACCTGGCCATTGAAGCCAAGGCCACTCAGCCATTGGCGGCACTGGCCGGCTTCCTCGATGAATTCCCCGGACGCGTTCTGTTTACCGCCGAGTCGGCGGGCCGTCGCGAAGTGCTGCTGGAATTACTCGAACGCCTGAAACTGCGACCGAAAACCGTCGACAGCTGGCCGGACTTTGTCTCCAGCAAAGAACGCCTGGCGATCACCATTGCCCCGCTCGACGAAGGCTTGGTGCTCGATGATCCGGCGCTGGCGCTAGTTGCCGAAAGCCCGCTGTTCGGTCAGCGCGTGATGCAGCGCCGTCGTCGCGAAAAACGCGCCGACGCCAATAACGATGCGGTCATCAAGAACCTCACCGAACTGCGCGAAGGCGCGCCGGTGGTGCATATCGATCACGGTGTCGGTCGATACCTCGGGCTGGCGACGCTGGAAATCGACGATCAGGCGGCCGAATTCCTCACGCTGCAATACGCCGAAGGCGCAAAGCTTTACGTGCCGGTGGCCAACCTGCACCTGATCGCTCGCTACACCGGCAGCGACGATGCCTTGGCCCCGCTGCACCGTCTCGGCTCCGAAACCTGGCAAAAAGCCAAACGCAAAGCCGCCGAACAGGTGCGCGACGTGGCTGCCGAACTGCTCGACATCTACGCACGTCGTGCCGCGCGCGAAGGCTATGCCTTCGAAGACCCGAAAGCCGACTACGCGACCTTTAGCGCCGGTTTCCCGTTCGAAGAAACCCCGGACCAGCAAACCACCATTGAAGCGGTACGCGCCGACATGCTCGCGCCGAAGCCGATGGACCGCCTGGTCTGCGGCGACGTTGGCTTCGGCAAGACCGAAGTGGCGATGCGCGCCGCCTTCATCGCCGTGCACGGCGGTCGTCAGGTCGCCATTCTGGTACCGACCACCCTGCTCGCCCAGCAACACTACAACAGCTTCCGCGACCGGTTTGCCGATTGGCCGGTGACCGTGGAAGTGATGAGTCGTTTCAAGTCGACCAAGGAAGTGAACGCCGCGGTCGCGGATCTCGCCGAAGGCAAGATCGACATCGTCATCGGCACCCACAAGTTGCTGCAAGATGACGTGAAGATCAAAAACCTTGGACTGGTGATCATCGATGAAGAGCACCGGTTCGGTGTTCGTCAGAAGGAACAGCTGAAGGCGTTGCGCAGCGAAGTCGACATTCTTACCCTGACCGCCACGCCGATTCCGCGCACGCTGAACATGGCAGTGTCGGGCATGCGCGATCTGTCGATCATCGCAACCCCGCCGGCTCGTCGCCTGTCGGTGCGCACCTTCGTCATGGAGCAGAACAAGAGCACGGTCAAAGAGGCCCTGCTGCGGGAATTGCTGCGTGGCGGTCAGGTTTACTACCTGCACAACGACGTGAAGACCATCGAGAAATGCGCCGCCGACCTCGCCGAACTGGTGCCAGAGGCGCGGATCGGCATCGGCCACGGACAAATGCGCGAACGCGAACTCGAACAGGTGATGAGCGACTTCTACCACAAGCGCTTCAACGTGCTGATCGCCTCGACCATCATCGAGACCGGCATCGACGTGCCGAGCGCCAACACCATCATCATCGAGCGCGCCGACAAATTCGGGCTGGCACAACTGCACCAGTTGCGCGGCCGTGTCGGGCGCAGTCACCACCAGGCTTACGCTTACCTGCTGACGCCGCCGCGCCAGCAAATTACCCCGGACGCAGAAAAACGCCTGGAAGCGATTGCCAACACCCAGGACCTCGGCGCGGGCTTCGTGCTTGCCACCAACGACCTGGAAATCCGTGGCGCAGGTGAGTTGCTGGGCGACGGTCAAAGCGGGCAGATCCAGGCGGTTGGCTTTACGCTGTACATGGAAATGCTCGAGCGCGCGGTGAAATCGATCCGCAAGGGCGAGCAACCCAACCTGGATCAGCCGTTGGGCGGTGGCCCGGAAGTCAATCTGCGCGTTCCGGCGTTGATTCCCGAAGACTATCTGCCGGACGTTCACGCCCGATTGATTCTCTACAAACGCATTGCTTCGGCCACCGATGAAGATGGCCTCAAAGACTTGCAAGTTGAAATGATCGACCGTTTCGGCCTGTTGCCGGAACCGACCAAGAACCTGATGCGCATCACCGCGCTGAAGCTGCAGGCCGAACTGCTGGGCATCAAGAAAGTCGACGGCGGCCCGCAAGGTGGCCGCATCGAGTTCGCGGCGCAGACGCCGGTCGACCCGCTGACACTGATCAAACTGATTCAGGGTCAACCCAAACGCTACAAATTCGAAGGTGCCACGATGTTTAAATTCATGGTCCCGATGGAAAGCCCGCAAGAGCGCTTTAATACTGTAGAGGCGCTGCTTGAGTGCCTCATCCCGAAAACTGCTTGAAGGACGCCGCATGCGCCTGTTTCGCTTACTGACCTTGCTGACAACCCTGGTCGCTCCAACGGCGTTTGCCGATGACCTGTATCAGGTGGAAATGATTCTGGTCCGCCAAAACGCTGTGCCTGCTATCGTTAGCCGCGCAGCACCGGAAGACTGGGCCGCCGGCGCACAAAGCATCAAACCTGACAGCCTGCGTACGCCAAGCCTGAATGGCGAAGTGGAAAAACTCACCGCCAGCGCCGACTACACCGTGTTGCTGCACAAAGCCTGGCAACAGACACTCGGTGAAGCACCGAGCAAAATCGCGATCAGCGACGGCAAGGAACAGTTCGGCCAATTCCCGATCGAGGGCACGCTGAACCTGAAATTGGGACGATTCACCGACGTAGACGCCGATTTCTGGGTTAACCAGATCGACGCCAACGGCATGGTCACCGCCAGCGAGCGCCTCAAGCAAGAAAGCCATACCAAGAACGGCCAGCTGAACTTCCTCGACAACGGCCACCTCGGCTTGCTGATCAAGATCACCTCGCTTACCGCCCCTGCACCTCGGCCAGTCCCCGATGAAATTCCGGACTGATTGAAGTCCCTATGACCTCGACCCTGAGCAAACCCCTGGGACCTTCCTGGGTCAGCCGGTTCAAAGAGCAAAGCCTGGAGCGCGGCCGTCGCTACGCCCTGGAGAATCGCGTCAGAATCGTCGAGGTCGGCGATGCTACGATTATCGCCGCGTGCGAAGGTTCTGGCGGTAACGTTTACCGTCAGACCATTCGCCTGCGCGAGTCGGCCAAAGCCACCTTGCTGATGGTCGACGCGACGTGCACCTGCCCGGTTCACAACAACTGCAAACATTGCGCAGCGGTACTGCTGAAGGTCCAGGAAACCCTGGACTACCCCGCCGCCGCGCAGGACGCCGAGCTACTGGAAAAACTTCAGGCCGTACTGGAAAACCGCAGCCCGAAAGCACCTCCGCAAATCCTGGTGGATAATGTCCAACCGGTGCCGCGACTGTGGCTGGCGAGTATCGAGTTCAGCGCTTTCGAACCGCGCAACGGCAAAATGCAGCGCTATATCCAGCATCGCGCGGCGTTGTCTTTCAGCTATCTGGATGAATACGTCTGCGGACAAAAGAACACCGACATCCTGATTCGCCAGGAAACCCAGACGCTGCGGATAAAACGTCACCCGGACGTCGAACAAACCTACAGAGAACAGCTGCGAATCCTTGGCTTCAAGATTGCCACCCGGCAAAGTAAAGCGTTGCCGGAAAGCGCCGGCGAGCTCTACGAGATGGTCAATGACAGTGCCTGGCTGACGTTCACCCTGAATGAGCTGCCGAAGCTGCGCACCCAAGGTTGGGAATTGCAGATCGACGAAGACTTCGGTTTCGACCTGACCGCCGTGGACGACTGGTACGCCACCGTCGAGCAGGCACCGGAGCGCGACTGGTTTGATCTCGAGCTGGGGATTATCGTCAATGGCGAGCGCCTGAGTTTACTGCCGATCCTGTTGAACCTGATGCGCTCCCACACCGAAATCCTCAACCCGGAGCGCCTGGCCCGCCGGCGCGACGACGAGCTGATTCTGGTGAACATTCCCAATCGTCCGAACTCCGAATACGGCCCACTGCAAGTCGCCCTGCCCTTCGGGCGCTTGAAGCCGGTACTGGCGACGCTCGGCGAGTTCTATCTGCAAGAACCCGGCGAAACCACGCTGCGCTTGAGCAAGGCTGACGCCACGCGCCTGAATCCGCTGGAAGACATGCCGCTGCTGTGGGAAGGCGGGGAACAGATCCGCTCGTTCGCCCAGCGTCTTCGCGACATCAAGGACTACACCGCGACCGTACCGGAAGGCTTGAACGCAACCCTGCGCCCCTATCAGCTGGAAGGCCTGAGCTGGATGCAGTCGTTACGGCAACTGGAGGTCGGAGGGATTCTCGCGGACGACATGGGCCTGGGCAAAACCCTACAAACCCTGGCGCATGTTCTTACCGAGAAAAATGCAGGACGCCTGGATCGGCCGTGCATGGTGGTAATGCCCACCAGCCTGATCCCGAACTGGCTCGACGAAGCGGCGCACTTCACGCCGCAACTCAAAGTGCTGGCACTGTACGGCGCCAGTCGCAAAAAACATTTCGACCATCTGGCCGATTACGACTTGATCCTGACCACTTATGCGCTGCTACCCAAGGACGTCGAACGCCTTGCCACGCAGCCATTGCACGTACTGGTGCTGGATGAAGCGCAGTACATCAAGAACCCCAACAGCAAGGCCGCCCAGGCCGCCCGCGAGCTCAATGCGCGCCAGCGCCTGTGCCTGAGTGGCACACCGCTGGAAAACCATTTGGGTGAGCTGTGGTCGCTGTTTCACTTCCTGCTGCCCGGCTGGCTGGGGGATGTAAAAAGCTTCAACAGCGACTACCGGGTGCCGATTGAAAAACGCGCAAGCGAAGTCAGGCTTTCGCACCTCAACGGCCGGATCAAACCGTTCCTTTTGCGCAGGACGAAGGAACAGGTCGCGAAAGAATTGCCGCCAAAGACCGAGATCATTCACTGGGTCGAGCTCAACGAAGCCCAGCGCGATGTGTACGAAACCATGCGCCTGGCCATGGACAAAAAGGTCCGCGACGAGATCACCCGCAAAGGCGTAGCGCGCAGCCAGATCATCATTCTTGAGGCGCTGCTGAAGCTGCGTCAGGTGTGCTGTGATTTGCGCCTGGTCAACGATGCCGCCCTGCCGTCTCGCGGCAGCACATCGGGCAAGCTCGACAGCTTGATGGAAATGCTTGAGGAATTGTTTGAAGAAGGTCGGCGGATTCTGCTGTTTTCGCAGTTCACGTCAATGCTGGCGCTTATCGAAGTCGAACTGAAGAAGCGTGGCGTCGAGTACGCGCTGCTGACGGGACAAACCCGCGACCGACGTGCGCCGGTGAAGGAATTTCAGAGCGGCAAGCGTCAGATTTTTCTGATCAGCCTGAAGGCCGGCGGTGTTGGTTTGAACCTGACCGAAGCGGATACGGTGATTCACTATGACCCTTGGTGGAACCCGGCAACGGAAAACCAGGCGACTGACCGGGCTTATAGAATTGGCCAGGAGAAACCGGTGTTCGTCTACAAGATGATTGCCCGGGGCACAGTGGAAGAGAAGATTCAGCATCTGCAAAAAGAAAAATCCGACCTGGCTGCCGGCGTTCTGGATGGACGCAAGGCCGGGGACTGGAAGTTGCAGAACGATGATATTGAAGCGTTGTTTGCGCCACTGCCGGATAAGCTGGAGAAGCGCTGACGTCTCTGCGTCTGATCGATTGCTTTCGCGGGCAAGCCCGCCCCCACAAGGTCAACATCAATCCTGTGGGAGTGGGCTTGCCCGCGATTGGGTCAACTCGATGCAAAGCCTGCCTTACCCTTTCAGCACCCGCGCCAACGTCGACTTCACCTTCCCCATCCCGTCATGCAACGCCTGCTCGATTTCAGCCATGGTAATCACCGCCGTCGACTTGCCCGCCGCCGGGTTCACCACCAGCGCCAGGCAGGCGTAATCCAGTTCCAGCTCACGAGCCAGTGCCGCTTCCGGCATGCCGGTCATGCCGACGATGTCGCAGCCATCACGCTCCAGCCTGGCGATTTCCGCAACAGTTTCAAGCCGCGGCCCCTGGGTGCAGGCGTATACGCCATGACTGCTGTAGCCGACGCCTTCAGCCGCCAACGCCGCGATTAACTGCTGACGCAATGGCTCGCTGTAGGGATAGCTGAAGTCAATGTGTGTGACGTGTTCCAGCTCATCGGCGAAAAACGTGTGTTCACGACCGCTGGTGTAATCGATCAACTGATGCGGCACGCAGAAATGCCCGGTGCCCATCGCCGCATGAATCCCGCCCACGGCGTTGACCGCGAGGATCGCTTCGGCGCCCGCCTGCTTCAACGCCCAGAGGTTGGCGCGGTAGTTCACCTGATGTGGCGGGAAACGGTGCGGATGACCGTGACGGGCGAGGAACAACACTTCCTTGCCGGCGTATTCGCCGATCTGCACTTCAGCCGAGGGCGCACCGTACGGAGTGTCCACTGCCAGTGACTGGCGAATGCTCAGGCCTTCGAGTTGAGTCAGGCCGGTGCCACCGATAATCGCGTAAACCGTCATAACGTAAAGTCCTTATTCAATCAGTTGAGCGTCTTTGAGCGCGCCGACAGCCGTCAGCCATCGCGGGTTCTGACGGTATTCGGTATTGGCGTATGACTGGCCGCGCATTCGCGCAATACGCTCAGACGGTTTGACCTTCAGCCGCTGGGCAGCGCTGAGCGCCAACTCCGCAGCAGCGCGATCGTTGCACACCAGGCCCATGTCGCAACCGGCGGTCAGCGCGGCTTCGATCCGGCTGGCCGCATCGCCCACCACATGAGCACCGGCCATCGACAAGTCGTCGCTGAAGATCACACCATCGAATTGCAACTCACCGCGCAGGATGTCCTGCAACCATCGACGGGAGAAGCCGGCAGGCTGGGAGTCGACTTGCGGGTAAATAACGTGGGCCGGCATGACGGCAGCCAGTTGCTTGCTCAATTTGGCGAACGGCACCAGGTCGTTGGCGCGGATCTCGTCGAGGCTGCGCTCATCGTTCGGGATGGCGACGTGGGAATCCGCCTCAGCCCAGCCATGACCGGGGAAGTGCTTGCCAGTAGCGGCCATGCCGGCGCTGTTCATACCCCGGATAAAAGCACCGGCCAGCAACGCGGCGCGCTCGGGGTCACCTTCGAAGGAACGGGTTCCGACGACGGCGCTGCGCTGATAATCAAGATCCAGTACCGGGGCGAAACTGAGGTCGAGGCCAACGGCAAGCACCTCGGTGGCCATGATCCAGCCGCACTGCTCGGCCAGGTATTCGGCGTTTGGATTGTCGGCGATGGCGCGCATCGCCGGCAGTCGCACAAAGCCTTGGCGCAAACGCTGGACGCGACCGCCCTCCTGGTCCACCGCCAGCAGCAGATCGGGGCGAATTGAACGAATCGCAGCACTCAACTCGCGCACCTGGCGTGGAGTTTCAATGTTACGCGCAAAAATGATCAAGCCGCCCRCTTCGGGCTGGCGCAACAATTGGCGATCTTCAGCCGTCAGCCAGGTACCGGCGACGTCCACCATCAACGAGCCTTGCAGGCCAGCAGTCATAGAAATTCCTTGATAACGAGAAACCCGACCCACACGAATTCGCCGCCTTGGGCAAAGCCCGGCAGGTCGGCRATACAAATGGGGAACGGGTTCAAAACGAGAGTCGGCATGGGCGGCTAGCTTAGCGGATGTCAGCTGCCGCGCCCACCCGTGAGCGGTTAAACCTTGGCGGGAGCCGGGGCCGACTTGCTGCGAGGACGCAACTGCGCGGTCGCCATGGCGGAATCGGTCACACCGGTTTCGGCACGCATGCCGGCAGCCAGGAACGGCACCATGAGGCGCATGACTTGCTCGATGGAGGTGTTGACGCCGAAATCGGTTTCGGCAATCGCGCGCAGGGCCTTGATCCCCGACATGCTGAACGCTGCGGCACCGAGCATGAAGTGTACGCGCCAGAACAGCTCGATCGGTGGAATGCGCGGTGCGGCTTCGTTGACCAGCATCATGTAGCGACGGAACACCTTGCCGTACATGTCTTCCAGATAACGCCGCAAGTGGCCTTGGCTCTGACTGAAGGCCAAACCCAGCAAGCGCATGAAGATCGAAAGATCATTGCCGCTACGAGGCTGCACGACAAGGGCTTGCTCGACGAGGATTTCGAGCAGCTCTTCAAGAGTCGGCTTGTTCTCGGGCTTGGCCTGACGCCGCTCGAGCTCTTTATCGAGGCTAATGCAGAACGGCCCGAGGAAGCGCGAAAAGACCGCTTGAATCAGCGCTTTCTTGGAACCGAAGTGATAGTTCACCGCCGCCAGATTGACACCGGCCTTGCTGGTAATCAGACGCAACGAGGTTTCAGCGAAACCTTTTTCCGCGAACAACTGCTCGGCAGCATCAAGAATACGTTCAACGGTTTCCGACTGGGCCATGGCTACTCCGCCTGACAAACACTTGTTTGAAACATACGTTTCAGCCTATGCGTTGTCAAGCCTGGCAGTTCGATTTGGGAATGGTCGGTCAGCTATTTAACCATACAACGGCAAAGCTTCAATCAGCGGGTCGATCGACCGTCCGGCAGTCGGTGAAAAAAGGGGCATTGCCAAGACGCTTTCACTGTATATAATCCCAGTCACTGTATAAAAAGACAGAGCGATCAAAATGCTAAAGCTGACGCCACGCCAAGCAGAGATTCTGGCCTTCATCAAACGCTGCCTCGAAGACAACGGCTATCCACCAACCCGCGCGGAAATCGCTCAGGAACTGGGTTTCAAGTCGCCCAACGCAGCAGAGGAACACCTTAAGGCGCTCGCTCGCAAGGGTGCTATCGAGATGACTCCGGGCGCGTCCCGTGGCATTCGTATTCCAGGCTTCGAAGCCAAGGCCGATGACTCGACGCTGCCAATCATTGGACGAGTCGCTGCCGGTGCTCCCATTTTGGCCCAGCAGCACATCGAAGAGTCTTGCAACATCAACCCCGCCTTCTTCCATCCGCGCGCTGACTACTTGCTGCGGGTTCACGGCATGAGCATGAAAGACGTCGGTATTTTCGACGGGGACCTGCTGGCCGTGCACACCACACGTGAAGCCCGTAATGGTCAAATCGTGGTCGCTCGAATTGGCGACGAAGTGACGGTCAAGCGTTTCAAGCGTGACGGCAGCAAGGTCTGGTTGATTGCCGAAAACCCTGAATTTGCCCCTATCGAAGTGAACCTGAAAGATCAGGAACTGGTGATTGAAGGCTTGAGTGTCGGCGTGATTCGCCGCTAAAGGAGGCTTTATGCAGTTCCCACACACATCACAGCAAGCCCAATTACCGCTGTTTGAGGCGTTCATGACGCAACCATTGGCGCCGATCCTGAAAGACGTGGTCGAGTCGCCGTGGTGCGCCGAGCCCGAAGCCTTCAGTGAGCTGTCGCTACGTGGTGCAGCCGGGAACTGCCTGAACCTTCTGGCACCTATTCTCAGGGAGCTGAGCCAGGATCAGGACGCACGCTGGCTAACATTGATTGCCCCGCCAGCGAGCCTGACCCAGGCTTGGCTGCGGGATGCAGGTCTTAACCGCGAACGCATCTTGCTGTTGCAACCTCGCGGCACCCAAAGCGCCCAGCAGTTGACCTGCGAAGCCTTGCGTCTGGGCCGCAGCCACACAGTGGTCAGCTGGCTCAATCCGTTGAACACGACTTCACGGCAACAGTTGATCAGCGCCGCCCGAACCGGGGACGCACAGAGCTTGAATATTCGATTGGGCTAGCCGAGTAACAATGCGCGCGTTGAACTGCGCGGGGCTTCTCCAAGGATAGAGAAGCCGATCTGTAGCGATTCCTGCAATCCGACGGGCGGGATCAATGAAGGACGCGAGATCCCTGATCTTTATCAAATTCGCCTTCAACCAGGCGCCCTGCCATCTGAACACCGACGCTCAACATCGCCTTGGCGACTTCCACGTACTGACCTTGAAGGAACGCTTTGGCATCCTCGGAGAAATCCAAAGTGACCAGAGAACCCTCGTCCTCGGCCCTGCGCAGCTCGATACGACCGTCTGGTAACTCGACAATTTCTAGAAAGGACGTTGGCATAAAGGTCTGTTCTCCACGAAAGGCGGGGATTATATAGGCATCGGTCAGGCTTCGCTCGGCAACTTGACCAGATGTCATGGCAAGGAAATATCTTTCAGCACCCATCCTTGAGCGGACACCTTTCAAGGCATCCGTCATACCGGCTAATCCGTCAGCACTCGTTCAACCCTTCTCGAAACCGGATTGCCAGCCCTTTCAGGTTCTGACGCCAGCCTTCCAACTCCTCCCGACTCAGTTCCTCTGGCGCTTCTTCTTCATCGAGGTTAACAGCCAGAATCAATGGCTGAGTCACGTCACCCTTAGGCTTGTGCGGCGCGCGCGGAGGTTGAAACAACGCCGCATGGGCCGCCAACAACTTGGCCAGCCAGGTTTCAGGGTTTTGCGCGAGCTCGACCATTTCAGCCATTTCAGGAATTGCGATGGTCTCGAGTATTTCGCGAGTCAGCAACAACTCGGCCCGAGGCGCATTAGCTTGAGGCAAACGATAGAACCCGGCGATTTCATGGCATAGCCCCAACAAGGCACCGTACAGGTGAAACAACGCCGATTCGCGACCCGCCTGGATCAGCGCCAGCGAGTTCATTGCCCGCCCCTCTTCAGCTCTGGCGAGCGCCTCCAGCGACAGACCGGCGAAATAAATCTTCTGATTGGTACGGGTATAGAGTTCGTGGGCCATGACGGCAGTCTCCACAACGAAATAATTGCTTCACACAGGTCAGACAGTGTCGTGGATCACCTCCGCTTCCCGCAAGCACAAAACAAAAGGCCGCATGAAAACCCGAGGGTTGTCATGCGGCCTTTGTAATGTGGCGAGGGAGCTTGCTCCCATTGGCCGACGGCGTCGGCCCACTATCCTTTAAGCCTTTGCAGCGGGACGCTTGTCTTCAACCTTCCACTTGCCGCCGTCGTAGTACGCCTTCCAGCCAGTCGGCTTACCGTCGACTTCTGTCTGCACATACTGCTCTTTGGTCTTGCGGCTATAACGAATCACCGCCGGGAGACCGTCCGGATCCTTCTTCGGCGCTTCGCAGAGGAAGTGGTACTTCGGATCGATCTCGTCCTTGTGCGGCACTATTTCCATGACCAGCGGAGCACGGGTTTCGCGGTTTTTCGGGAATTGGCTCGCCGCCAGGAACAGGCCGGAAGCACCGTCGCGCAGGATATAGGTGTCGTTGACCTTCTCGCACTTCAGCTCAGGCATCTTCACCGGATCCATCTTCGGCGGCGCAGCATCACCGCTCTTCAGCAGCTTGCGGGTGTTCTTGCACGTTGCGTTGGTGCAACCGAAGAACTTACCGAAACGACCGGTCTTGAGCTGCATTTCGCTGCCGCACTTGTCGCACTCCAGGCTCGGACCTTCATAGCCTTTAATGCGATAAGTACCCTCTTCGATTTCGTAGCCATCGCAATCCGGGTTGTTACCGCAGATGTGCAACTTGCGCTTCTCGTCGAGCAGGTATGCGTCCATCGCCGTGCTGCAGATCGGGCAGCGATGCTTGCCACGCAGCACCAGCGACTCCGATTCACCTTCGTCGTCCGCGGCAATCTCATCACCGGGCACCAGATTGACGGTGGCCTTGCAGCGTTCTTTCGGCGGCAAACTGTAGCCCGAGCAGCCGAGGAACACGCCCGTCGAGGCCGTACGAATCTGCATTGGGCGACCACAGGTCAGGCACGGAATGTCCGTCATGACCGGCTGGTTGGCACGCATGCCACTTTCTGGACTTTCGGCTACTTCCAGCTTCTTCTTGAAGTCACCGTAGAACTCGTCCAGTACGTTTTTCCAGTCGCGCTCGCCCTGGGCCACGTCATCGAGGTGCTCTTCCATGCCGGCGGTGAAGCCGTAGTCCATGAGATTGGAGAAACTCTCGGACAGACGCTCAGTGACGATGTCACCCATCTTTTCCGAATAGAAACGACGGTTGTGCAGCGCGACGTAACCACGGTCCTGAATGGTGGAAATGATCGCAGCGTAGGTCGAAGGACGACCGATGCCGCGTTTTTCCATTTCTTTAACAAGGCTCGCTTCCGAGTAGCGCGCCGGCGGTTTGGTGAAGTGCTGGGTCGGATCAAGCTTGATCAGCTTCATCGCATCGCCCTGAGCCATATCTGGCAACACATCATCATCGCCCGGCTTGGTAATTTGCGGCATGACGCGGGTGTAACCGTCGAACTTCAGGATGCGACCCTTGGCACGCAGCTCGAAATCACCAGCACCGACGGTGACCGTGGTCGACAGGTATTGCGCCGGCAACATCTGGCAAGCCAGGAATTGGCGCCAGATCAGCTCGTAGAGGCGCTCGGCATCACGTTCCATGCCCGACAGCTTGCTTGGCTCGGTATTGGCGTCGGAGGGACGAATCGCTTCGTGAGCCTCTTGTGCACCTTCTTTGCTGCTGTAGACGTTCGGGGATTCCGGCAGGTACTTCTTGCCGAACTCGCCTTCAATATAAGTGCGCGCCATCGTCACGGCATCGGCCGAGAGGTTGGTGGAGTCGGTACGCATATAAGTGATGTAGCCGGCTTCGTACAGACGCTGGGCCATCATCATGGTTTTCTTCACGCCGAAGCCCAGGCGGTTGCTTGCAGCCTGTTGCAGGGTGGACGTGATGAACGGAGCCGACGGTTTGCTGCTGGTCGGTTTGTCTTCGCGCTTGACGATGCTGTAGCTGGAAGCCTTGAGCTTTTCCAGCGCGGCCATGGCCTGGGCTTCGTTGAGCGGCTTGAAGGCCTCGCCTTTCTCGCGAGCCACGTCGAAGCGCACGGTCGCGCCCTTGGCGGTGCCGAGGTCAGCATGGATTTCCCAGTATTCTTCCGGGTTGAACGCACGGATTTCACGTTCGCGCTCGACCACCAGTTTTACCGCAACCGACTGCACGCGACCGGCGGACAAGCCACGGGCGATTTTGGCCCACAGCAGCGGCGAAACCATGTAACCCACCACGCGATCGAGGAAGCGACGCGCCTGCTGAGCGTTTACTCGGTCGATGTCCAGCTCGCCCGGCTTGGAGAAGGCTTCCTGAATCGCCTTCTTGGTGATTTCGTTGAACACCACGCGCTTGTAGCGGCTGTCGTCACCACCGATGGCTTCGCGCAGGTGCCAGGCAATGGCTTCCCCCTCGCGATCCAAGTCGGTTGCGAGATAGATGGTGTCAGCATCTTTGGCGAGCCGGCGCAGCTCTTCGATGACTTTTTCCTTGCCCGGAAGGATCTCGTACTTGGCTTTCCAGCCATGATCGGGATCGACCCCCATGCGCGAGACCAGCTGCTTGCGCGCTTTCTCTTTCGGCGAGAGCACCGGACCTTCGCCCGCGGCAGCCTTGCCGCGCTTCGCGGCTGGCTCTTTGCTGGCGCTAGCCGAACCGCTGGTGGGCAGGTCTCGGATATGGCCGATACTCGACTTCACCACGTATTGGTTACCCAGATACTTGTTGATGGTCTTGGCCTTAGCCGGGGATTCCACAATGACCAGCGATTTGCCCATGGATCAGAAAATTCCTGAATTCTAGAAGTGAAAGGCGGTTGGCGCCTGACGCGGCACCGCTATATATAGTGGCTACAAGGTGAGGTCAAGCGCAGGGTTTTGCGCGCACTCAGCTTATGGCTTCGAAAAAWGGCTCGGTTCGGCTTGCACCAAAGCAAAGCGTGGCACCTGTTCGCCGTCAACCTCGACCGACTCAAGAAACATGCTCAAGGGACGTACCCAAAAGCCGTAATCGCCATACAGGGCTTGGTAGAAGACCACTTCTTCTTCAGTTTCCGAATGCCGCGCAAGACTGAATACGCGGTACTGCGGACCTTTGTAATGTTGGTAGAGCCCAGGTTGTATCGGCATGGTTTGGCCATCACTCAAATCTTTTCAAAATAAAAACAAAAATAAATTCAGAAAAACAAAAACCGGGGCACTTGGCCCCGGCTTCCGTCAACGGAACGCTTAAACGCGTTCGAAGACGGTGGAGATGCCTTGGCCGAGACCAATGCACATGGTAGCCACCCCGAAGGTGCCGCCATTTTGCTTCATCACGTTCAGCAGAGTGCCGGAGATACGTGCACCGGAGCAACCGAACGGGTGACCCAAGGCGATCGCGCCGCCGTGCAGGTTAACCTTCTCGTTCATCTTGTCGAGTACTTTCAAATCTTTCAGCACTGGCAGAGCCTGTGCGGCGAAAGCTTCGTTGAGCTCGAAGAAGTCGATATCGTTAATGCCAAGACCCGCACGCTTCAGTGCTTTTTGTGTAGCCGGTACTGGACCATAGCCCATGATTGCCGGATCCACACCTGCCACTGCCATCGAACGAATCACTGCCATAGGCTGGATGCCCAGGTCCTGTGCACGCTGCGCCGACATCACGATCATGCACGAGGCACCGTCAGTGATCTGCGACGACGTACCGGCTGTCACGGTGCCGCCCTTTGGATTGAAGGCAGGCTTGAGAGCCGCCAGACTTTCCAGGGTGGTTTCCGGACGAATGGTTTCGTCGTAGTCGAACAGTTTCAGGAAACCGTTCTCGTCGTAGCCCTGCATCGGGATGATTTCGTCTTTGAACTTGCCTTCCAGCGTCGCTTTATGGGCGAGCTGGTGGGAGCGCACGCCGAAAGCATCCTGCTGCTCGCGAGTGATGCCGTGCATTTTGCCCAGCATTTCAGCGGTCAGGCCCATCATGCCCGAGGCTTTCGCCGCGTACAGGGACATGTGCGGGTTCGGATCGACACCGTGCATCATGCTCACGTGGCCCATATGCTCGACGCCGCCGACGACGAACACGTCACCGTTGCCGGTCATGATTGCTTGAGCAGCAGTGTGCAGTGCACTCATCGAGGAGCCACACAGGCGGCTGACGGTCTGACCGGCAGCCGTGTGCGGGATCTGAGTCATCAGGGACGCCATGCGAGCGATGTTCCAGCCCTGTTCCAGGGTCTGGTTTACGCAGCCCCAGATCACGTCTTCGACTTCGTTCGGGTCAACCTTGACGTTGCGTTCCAGCAATTTGCTGATCAGGTGCGCCGACATGTCTTCGGCGCGGGTGTTGCGGTGCATGCCGCCCTTGGAGCGGCCCATCGGAGTACGACCGAAGTCGACAATCACGACGTCTCTAGGATTCAAGCTCATAAGTTCACTCTCACTCTAGTTGGGGGCGCTTAACCGAAGAAGCTCTGGCCGTTTTTGGCCATTTCGCGCAGCTTCGCGGTCGGGTGGTACAGCGCGCCCAAATCAGCGTACTGGTCAGCCAGGGCAACGAACTCGGCAACACCGATCGAGTCGATGTAGCGCAGCGCACCGCCACGGAATGGAGGGAAACCAATACCGTAGACCAGACCCATGTCGGCTTCGGCAGCAGTCTCGACGATGCCGTCTTCCAGGCAACGCACGGTTTCCAGGCACAGCGGGATCATCATCCAGTTGATGATGTCTTCGTCGGTGACTTCACGCTGCTCATAAACGATCGGCTTGAGCACTTCCAGCACCGAAGGATCGGCGACTTTCTTCTGCTTGCCGCGCTTGTCGGTCTCGTAGGCGTAGAAGCCCTTGCCATTTTTCTGGCCCAGGCGCTTGGCTTCGTAGAGCACGTCGATAGCCGAACGGCGGTCGTCTTTCATGCGATCCGGGAAGCCTTCAGCCATCACGTCACGACCGTGGTGACCGGTGTCGATGCCGACCACGTCCATCAGGTACGCCGGGCCCATTGGCCAGCCGAATTTTTCCATGATCTTGTCGATACGGACGAAGTCCACGCCGGCGCTGACCAACTTGGCGAAACCGCCGAAGTACGGGAACAGTACGCGGTTAACCAGGAAGCCCGGGCAGTCGTTGACGACGATCGGGTTCTTGCCCATTTTCTTGGCGTAGGCAACGGTGGTGGCAACCGCCAGCTCGCTAGACTTCTCGCCACGGATTACTTCAACCAGCGGCATCATGTGCACAGGGTTGAAGAAGTGCATGCCGACGAAGTTTTCCGGACGCTTGAGGGCTTTGGCCAGCAAGGTGATGGAAATGGTCGAGGTGTTGGACGCGAGGATGGTGTCCTCTTTGACCTTGTCTTCGACTTCGGCCAGTACGGCTTGCTTGACCTTAGGGTTTTCGACAACCGCCTCAACCACCAGGTCCACGTGACCGAAATCACCGTAGGACAGGGTTGGACGAATGCCGTTGAGCACTTCAGCCATTTTCGCGGCGGTCATGCGACCTTTATCAACGCGGCCGACCAGCAGCTTGGCGGCTTCAGCCAGGCCTTGCTCGATGCCGTGCTCGTTGATGTCCTTCATCAGGATCGGCGTACCTTTGGAGGCCGACTGATAAGCGATACCGCCACCCATGATGCCGGCGCCCAATACGGCAGCCTGCTTCACGTCTTTGGCGATTTCGTCGTAGGCCTTGGCCTTTTTCTTCAGCTCCTGATCATTCAGGAACAGACCGATCAAGCTCTGCGCGGCAGAGGTCTTGGCCAGTTTGACGAAACCGGCGGCTTCGACTTCCAGCGCTTTATCGCGACCGAAGTTCGCGGCTTTCTGGATGGTCTTGATCGCTTCAACCGGCGCCGGGTAGTTCGGGCCAGCCTGACCAGCTACGAAACCTTTGGCGGTTTCGAAAGCCATCATTTGTTCGATTGCGTTCAGCTTCAGCTTTTCCAGCTTCGGTTGACGCTTGGCCTTGTAATCAAACTCACCGGAAATGGCGCGTTTGATCAGTTCCAGGGCCGCCTCCTGCAGTTTCTCAGGAGCAACCACTGCGTCCACTGCGCCGACTTTCAGCGCGTCTTCAGGACGGTTTTCTTTACCAGCGGCAATCCACTCGATGGCGTTGTCGGCGCCGATCAGGCGCGGCAGACGCACAGTACCGCCGAAGCCTGGGTAGATGCCCAGTTTGACTTCCGGCAGACCGATCTTGGCCTTGGTGGACATGACGCGGTAGTCCGCCGCCAGGCACATCTCCAGACCGCCACCCAGGGCGATGCCGTTGATTGCGGCGACAGTCGGGACGTTGAGGTCTTCGAAATCGCTGAAAATCTTGTTGGCTTCCAGATTGCCAGCAACCAGCTCGGCATCAGGCAGCTTGAAGTTTTCGACAAATTCGGTGATGTCGGCGCCGACGATGAACACGTCCTTGCCACTGCTGACGATCACGCCTTTGATCGAAGCATCTGCCTTGATGGTGTCTACAGCCTGACGCAGTTCGTTCAGGGTTAGACGGTTGAACTTGTTGACGGACTCACCCTTGAGGTCGAACTTCAGTTCGACGATGCCACTTTCAAGAGCCTTAACCGTGATGGCTTTACCTTCGTAAATCATCAACTGATCTCCACGATATGGAAGCTGAACAGTACACGTCGGACGCAGGTGAATGGCTCGGCAGGACGTTAAACGTCGATGCTACGCCAATCCACCCGGCACACCCTCCAACGCGATAGTCGGGATTCTGTAGGAGCGATCTGAAATACAAACGCTCAATTCATACGCCCGTTTGATTTGGGTACGTCACCTTCACGGAATTTCCGACAATTGTCAATCGCCCAAAATACAGGTTCAAACGCGACTTTCCGGTCATTTCCGTACCGCGAAGCACTTCAACACGCCGCTGCATGTCAAAGCATTCATAGAATCAATAGTTAGAAAAGTCGCCCTAATTCACTGCAGCCTTTGTTTAACAAGCTACGCTGGCAGGAACCTGAAGGAAAATTTGAACGCGTTTGGCGAATACCGTGCGTAAGATCAGCCCTACAGCGAATTACCGGCCTGCCTGGCCAACCCCAGCCCGATGATGATGTCGGGCTTTTTATTGACTGTCTGCCGCGCTTTGCGCCATTGCAGCGCAAAACATTCTCGGCTCACGCCAGCGCTTTCAGCACGGCGTCAATGTCTTGCAGAACCGTCGCCTCGCCCTTCTCTCCCCAATACAAGGTGATCATCTGCTTGTCTGCCTCAACCTTGTAGACATTTTCTGGCAACTTTTCGAAATGAATCAAAAACGCCGGATCCTCGCAAACTTCCTGCCATTGATTCACCCATACACCCGGCGATTTTTGCCAGTAACTCCAGCATGCCGGTTGATTGCCGCGACGCGAGCGATGGTACTGGGCGCAGGGGCTCGGCGGCTCCTTGCTCAGCCAATGCGGCCACTCTTGAGGCGCCAGTTGCATGGCCAGACCGATACGTCGCGCCTCCATGCGCAGGGCCATTCGCCCGCTCTGACCACGAGACGGCCGCAACCATGCGAGCGGACTCAGTACCACCAGCAGGATTGACACCACTATCCAGACCGTCATATCTGTACTCCCGAATCTTGATGAGCGCTTTGAGCCACATAGAAACCAATGCGCTTGAAACCAGCCATACTTACCAATATTGCAACCCTCAGGAGGAGCACCTCATGCCCTACAACCACATTCTGGTCGCTGTAGATCTAACCGAAGAGTGCGACCCTGTAATCCACCGCGCTCGCGAGTTGTCGGTGAGCAATGGGGCAAAGCTGTCCCTGGTGCACATTGTCGAGCCAATGGCCATGGCCTTTGGCGGTGACGTCCCCATGGACCTGTCACAACTGCAACAACAGCAGTTCGATCAGGCCAAGGAGCGCCTTGAGCGCCTGAAACTCAAGTACTCCGAACTCGAAGGTGCCAACTGCCATTTGACTTATGGCCAACCACGCCAGGAAATCCATCATTTCGCCAAGGAACAGCAATGCGACCTGATCGTGGTCGGCAGCCACGGCCGCCATGGTCTGGCACTGTTGCTTGGCTCAACCGCCAATGACGTGCTGCACGGCGCGCCTTGCGATGTACTCGCGGTGCGCCTGATCAAAAGCTGAAACACGAACCCACAATGGATCCCTGTAGCCTCGTAGATCTCACTCCATATGAAAAGCCCGGCGTTCATCACTGAACGCCGGGCTTTTTTACAGCAGGATCAATCAGGCATCCAGTTCGGCCCAGCGCTCGACCATCACTTCGAGCTCGGCCTGCAACTGCTCCAACTGCGCGATCACCGCGGCGGTCTCGGCAGCAGGACGCTGATAGAAAGCGGCATCGGCCATTAGCGCTTCAACCGCCGCAATCTGCTGCTCCATGGCTTCGATCTGAGCCGGCAACATTTCCAGCTCACGCTGCAATTTGTAACTGAGCTTCTTCTTCGCCACCGGCGCTTCAACAGCGGCAACCACGGGCGCCGCTTCAGCCGTTACGACTGCGGAGGTCAGGTCGGCTTTGCCGGATTTGCTCTCGGTCACGCCCAGCAGACGCGGCGAACCGCCCTGACGCAGCCAGTCCTGATAACCACCGACGTACTCACGAACCTTGCCTTCACCTTCGAAGACCAGGGTGCTGGTGACCACGTTGTCGAGGAATGCCCGGTCGTGGCTGACCATCAGCACGGTGCCGTTGAAGGTCAGCAGGACCTCTTCCAGCAACTCGAGGGTTTCGACGTCGAGGTCGTTGGTCGGTTCGTCGAGGACCAGCAGGTTCGCCGGCTTGCTGAACAGCTTCGCCAGCAACAAACGGGCACGCTCGCCACCGGACAGCGCCTTGACCGGCGTGCGGGCACGCTGCGGGCTGAACAGGAAGTCGCCGAGGTAGCTCAGCACGTGACGGCTCTGACCATCGATGTCGATGAAGTCGCGACCTTCGGCCACGTTGTCGATCACGGTCTTTTCCAGGTCCAGCTGATGGCGCAACTGGTCGAAGTAGGCGACGTCGATGCGCGTCCCCTCTTCCACTGTGCCGCTGGTTGGCTGCAGACCGCTGAGCATCAGCTTCAGCAATGTGGTCTTGCCGGTACCGTTGGCACCGAGCAGACCGATACGGTCGCCGCGCGTCAGGACCATCGAGAAATCCTTGATCAGGAACGGGCCACCCGGGTGAGCAAAGCTCACGTTCTCGAGGACCATCACCTGCTTGCCGGACTTGTCAGCGGTATCCAGCTGAATGTTGGCCTTGCCGGTGCGCTCACGACGTTCGCTGCGTTCGACGCGCAGGGCTTTCAACGCGCGGACACGGCCTTCGTTACGGGTGCGACGGGCCTTGATGCCCTGGCGGATCCAGACTTCTTCCTGAGCCAGCTTCTTGTCGAACAGCGCGTTGGCAGTTTCTTCAGCCGCCAGCGAGGCCTCTTTGTGCACGAGGAAACTGGCGTAGTCGCCGTTCCAGTCGATCAGGCCACCGCGATCCAGTTCGAGGATGCGGGTCGCGAGGTTTTGCAGGAATGAACGGTCGTGCGTGATGAACAGCACGGCGCCCTGGAAATCCTTCAGCGCTTCTTCAAGCCAGGCAATTGCACCGATGTCCAAGTGGTTGGTCGGTTCGTCGAGCAGCAGCAGGTCCGGTTCGGAAACCAGGGCCTGGGCCAACAGGACGCGACGACGCCAGCCGCCGGACAACTCGGCGAGGGTCTTGTCGGCTGGCAACTGCAGACGGCTCAACGTGCTGTCGACCAGTTGCTGCAGACGCCAGCCATCGCGGGCTTCGAGGTCGTGCTGGACGTGCATCAGCTTGTCCAGATCGGCGTCGGTAACGATGTTCTGGCTCAGGTGATGGTATTCGGCGAGCAACGCACCGACGCCGTCCAGGCCTTCGGCAACCACGTCGAACACGGTCCGCTCGTCGGCTACCGGCAATTCTTGCGGCAATTCGCCAATTTTGAGTCCGGGTGCACGCCAGACGGAGCCGTCATCGGGCTTCTGGTCGCCCTTGACGAGCTTCATCATGCTGGACTTGCCAGTGCCGTTGCGGCCGATGATGCACACCCGCTCACCACGGGCGATCTGCCAGGACACCTTGTCCAACAACGGCATAGCGCCGAAAGCAAGGGACACATCGCTGAATTTGAGCAGGGTCATGAGCTTCTCCAAAAACCGGGCGCGCATTCTACCTGACTTGAGGCTTCAGAAGGCCGGCAATTTCACTCTCGAAGCACTCTGCACAACAAATGTTGCGAACTTATGCTGACAGGCCCGCAAAGCTTTCGCCTGCTGCTGGCAAAAGGCTAAGCTACAGACAATTCAGTGCGGGCATTGCCCGCACTTGTCATGATTTCTCTGCCCGGACGTCTCATGCGCAGTCGCCTTTTCAGTCTTTTATCTTGTCTGCTTCTTTCTGCCACTGCCGTCCAATCAGCCCAGGCGGTGGACCTGTCCACCCAGCGTCAGTATTACGATGAAGCCAAGCGTGCCTTGGCCAAGGGCGATTCCGGTCCCTACTTCCGTTACAGCCAGGCCCTCAGGGATTACCCGCTGGAGCCCTATCTGGCCTACGACGAATTGACCGAGCGCCTAAAAACCGCCAGCAATGCCGAAATCGAAAAATTCCTCGCCGAGCACGGTGACCTGCCGCAAGCCAACTGGATGAAATTGCGCTGGCTGCGCTGGCTGGCTGACCGTGGCGACTGGGCGACCTTCGTCAAGTATTACGACCCCAAGCTCAACTTCACCGAACTGGACTGCCTGAATGCGCAGTATCAGATCAGTCATAACCAGAAGACCGAAGGTTACGCCAACGCCAACAAGCTCTGGCTGACCGGCAAATCCCAACCTGAGGCCTGCGATGCACTGTTCGGGCAATGGGCCGCCGAAGGTCAATTGACCGAGCAAAAACGTTGGGAGCGCGCCAAACTCGCCGCCCAGGCACGCAATTATCCGCTGGCCAAAAGCCTCGTTAACGGCCTGACCACCCTCGCCCCTCGCGGTCAGCTGTTGATTGATGTGGCGCAAAAGCCTGAGCTACTCAACCAGCCTTCGCGCTTCACCCCGGCCGACGAACCGATGTCCGACATCGTCAGCCTCGGCCTGCGCCGCCTGGCCAAGCAAGACCCGGACAAGGCCATGGACCTGCTGGACGGTTATGCCAGCAGCATGCACTTCTCCCGCGATGAAAAAGTGGCGATCGCCCGGGAAATCGGGCTGACCCTCGCACGGCGTTTCGACAGCCGCGCACTGGACGTGATGACCAAGTACGACCCGGAACTGCGCGACAACACCGTGTCCGAATGGCGCATGCGGCTACTGTTGCGCCTGGCCCGCTGGGACGATGCCTATCAATTGACCCGGCGTTTGCCGCAGGACCTGGCGACTACCAATCGCTGGCGTTACTGGCAGGCCCGCAGCCTCGAACTGGCCCAGCCACAGAACGCGGAACCGCAAACGCTTTATAAAAACCTCGCTCACGAGCGCGATTTCTATGGCTTCATGGCGGCCGATCGTTCGCAGTCGCCCTATTCGCTGGTCAACAAACCGTTGGTATTGAGCCAAGCGTTGACCAACAAGGTGCGTAACACCCCTGGCGTACGCCGCGCCCTGGAGTTGCACGCCCGTGGACAGATCGCCGACGGGCGCCGGGAGTGGTACTACGTCAGCCGTCATTTCAGCCGCGACGAAATGGTTGCCCAGGCCAAATTGGCCTATGACCTGAAATGGTATTTCCCGGCGATTCGCACCATCAGTCAGGCGCAGTACTGGGACGATCTGGACATCCGCTTCCCGATGGCCCACCGCGATGCGCTGGTCCGCGAATCCAAAAACCGCGGTATCCATTCGAGCTGGGCATTCGCCATCACCCGTCAGGAAAGTGCCTTTATGGACGACGCCCGCTCTGGTGTCGGCGCCACAGGCCTGATGCAATTGATGCCTGCCACCGCCAAGGAAACCGCGCGCAAGTTCAGCATTCCGTACTCCTCGCCGCAGCAGCTGCTTGACCCGGACAAGAACATCCAGCTCGGCGCCGCTTATCTGAGCCAGGTCCACAGCCAGTTCAATGGCAACCGCGTCCTCGCCTCCGCCGCCTACAACGCCGGCCCGGGCCGCGTACGCCAGTGGCTACGTGGTGCCGATCACCTGAGCTACGACGTGTGGGTGGAAAGCATCCCGTTCGACGAAACCCGCCAATACGTACAGAACGTGCTGTCGTATTCGGTGATCTACGGTCACAAGCTCAACACGCCCCAACCGCTGGTGGAATGGCATGAACGGTTCTTCGACGATCAGTGACCGGTAGCGCCCGTTAAACAGGAACAGCGCGGAACCGGTGTTG